>JALGTT010000387.1 GCA_029821235.1 Candidatus Hebobacteria bacterium
CCTACTCGCGCCGACAAAAAGACGACGAGGCTTGCGCCTCGCCAATCGTTGGACCCCCAGCCACCTTGGCCGAGGTATCATAGTCACCCCCCGCTCCGGTTGTCAAGGCCCGCCCCACCACCCCTCGGGCCCTTCTCCACCCATCGGTTCGCAGGGCTTCCACCCCGGCCGCAGAAACATCTGGTCTCAGGCGGCGACTGCGCGCGAGGAGGAAACGGTGTCCGACAGACCCTATTGGGGCGACCTGCACTTGAATTTGCACCATCCCGGGATGGACCAGGTGGACGAGGTCTTCGCCATGGCGCGGGACCACCTGGATTTCTTCCCCATCGCCTACTATCCCTACGACTACGCCCCCCTTCCCGGGGGCCTGCGTTCCGAGAGCATCGGCCTCTCCGACCAGGCGCTCCGGGACTGGGAGCGCATCGAAGAGGCGGTCCGCGCCCACAACCGGCGCTCCGGGGGAGACCACAACGTGTTCTACCTGGAGCAGGGCCCGCTCGCCCTCCCCGATACCCTCCCCGAACTCTACCAGCACTGCCGCGCCACCGGAGCAATCGCCATTCCCCACCACACCGCCTATCGCACCGGACCGGGAAGCAGAGGCAAGGACTGGGACCTCCACGACGAGGAACTCTCTCCGGTGGCCGAGATCTTCTCCCACCACGGATGCTCGGAGGCGGTGGACGCGCCTCTCCCCCTGGCCCGCAACCGCTCCATGGGCCCGCGCGTCAGCGGCGGCACCATCCAGGAAGGCCTCGCCCGCGGCCACCGGGTCGGGATCATCGCCTCCGGCGACTCCCACGAGGGTTTCCCCGGGGTCTGGGGCCGGGGCCTGGCCGCGGTGTGGGCGGAGGCGCTCACCCGGGAGGCCATCTGGCGCGCCATCCGGGAGCGGCGAGTCTACGGCGTGACCGGCGACCGCATGGTGGTTGACCTCCGCTTCGGAGACGTTCCCATGGGGGGCGAGGTGCGCGCCGAGGGCGAGATCGAGATCGCCGCCTCGGTGACCGGGGAGGCGGCGATCGACCGGATCGAACTGCTGCGAAACAACCGCGTGATCGCCACCTACTGCCACGCCGGAACCTGGGACCACGAACTCGCGGGTTCGCCGGGCCGGGCGAAGCTGCGGATATGCATGGGCTGGGGCCCGGGGGAGGAATACGGTCTGCGCGGGGGCGAGCGGAAGTGGCGCGGACGGCTGAAGATCCTCGGGGGAGAGATCCAGGCCGCGCAGGGTTGTTTCACCCGCGGACCACAGCGGCTGCGCCGCGCGGGCCGCGACGCCTGGGAGTGGGAGATCACCACCTCCGGGAGAAGCAACCCGGAGGAGAACATCCAGGGGATCGTGTTCGCGCTGGCGGGAGAGAGTGGATCCCGGCTCCTTCTGGAGGTGGAGGGGGAGAGGGTGGAGTTCACCCTCGGCGAGGCGCTGGCGAAATCCCGGGTGGTGCCGCTGCTGGACGAGGCGCGCGCCGCCATCGCCGACCAGTTTGGGATAGATACGGACAAGATGGACAACCCGGACTCGCCCTATCACAACGCGCGCAAGGTGAAGATCCACCGCGCGGTGCCTGAGGCGGGGTACCGCGTGCAGATCGCGTTCCGGGACGACCCGCCCCCAGGCCGCAACTGGTACTATCTGCGCGTCTCCCAGACCAACGGCCAGATGGCCTGGACCTCGCCCATCTGGGTGGAGCGCTAGTTATCCCCTCCAGTGCTCCGCGGTCCGGCGGGCCAACTCCAGGTCCTCCATCTTGTCCACGTCGAAGCCCAACTCCGCGTGGGTGCTGATCACCGCCGAGACCCGCCCGCCGATGATCGCCGAGGCCCGCTTCTCCAACTTGGGGATGGTGAGCCGCCCGGTCAGCAGCCCCAGCAAGAACGGCAGGCCGAACAGCGCGGCCAATTTCAGCGGGTTCTTCCGGGAGGAGTACAACCGCTGGATCAGGTCCTCGCTCCTGGCGAGAAAATCCCGCGCCGCCACCACCGCGTTGCCCCCCGTGAAAGTTCCCTCCCGCAGCCGCACATAGGTCCGCCGGCCGGTTCACACGAGTCCTTGGGGATGATGGGATAGCACACCTCGGCCCCCGCCTCCAGGGAGCGCCGGGTGAAATCCTCCACCGCCTTTCCGGTGATGAGGGGCAGGTCCCCGGTGATCAACAGCACGTGCTCCGCGGACTCCGGCGCGGCCGCCAGCCCGTGGCCGATGCTGTCCACCAGGCTCCCCCCGGCCGGCGCGCGCG
>JALGTT010000029.1 GCA_029821235.1 Candidatus Hebobacteria bacterium
TCTTCATATGCGATCACCTCGGCGGAGACGATGCACCTGGAGAGCAGCGCCCCCGCACCGCCGATGGCCCCGAAGTAGGCCGCGCCGTACCGCCGAAGCGCCTCCTTCACCTCCTCGGAGCGCGGGCCCTTGCCGATCATGCCGCGCAAACCCCGCGCAAGGAGCGCCGGCGTGTAGCGGTCCATGCGCCCCGCGGTGGTGGGCCCTGCCGACCCGATCACGCGCCCGGGTGGCGTCGGCGTGGGGCCGACATAGTAGATCACCTGCCCGCGGACATCAAAGGGGAGTTGCTCACCCGCCGCGAGCGCGTCCGTCATTCGCTTGTGGGCCGCGTCCCGCGCCGTGTAGATCACACCGCTGATCAGTACCCGCTGTCCGGCGCGCAGGGCCTTCACCTCCTGCTCGGAAAGCGGGGTGGTCAACGCTACTGGCTGCTCGGTCTCTTCCGCGTTCATCTCATCACCATACATGGGAGGCGTGCCTCGCCGCGTGGCACTGGAGATTCACCGCCACCGGCAGGCTGGCGATGTGACAGGGGAGGGTCTCCACGTTTACTGCCAGCGCGGTGATGCGCCCTCCCACTCCCATCGGCCCGATGCCAGTCGCGTTCACCAGATCGAGCAGTTCCGCCTCCAATTCCGCCGCGGCCGGGTCGGAGTTGCGCTGGGAGAGGGGCCGAAGCAGGGCCCGTTTCGCGATGAGCGCGCACTGCTCGAAGTTTCCGCCCAGCCCGACGCCGATGACGAGGGGAGGGCAGGCGCTGGCCCCGGCCGCCTCCACCGTCTCCACCACCAGGCGCTTCACTCCTTCCACGCCGTCCGCGGGCGACATCATGCGCAGGCGGCTCATGTTCTCCGAACCGGCCCCCTTGGGTGCCACCGTGATCTTCAGCGAATCCCCCGGCACCGCCTCGGTGTGCACCACCGGCGGCGTGTTGTCCCCAGTGTTCTTCCGGTCGAGCGGGCCGGCGACCAGGGACTTGCGCAGGTAGCCTTTCTCATAGCCCTCCCGCACCCCCTCGGCAATCGCCTCCCGTAGAGGCCGGCCGGTGACCTTCACGTCGTCGCCGATCTCCACGAACACCACCGCGATTCCCGTGTCCTGGCACATGGGAACGCTTTCCTCCGCGGCGATGGCGGCATTCTCGAGGAGGCGGTCGAGGATCTCCCGCCCGACCGTGGATTCCTCCCGCTCCCTCGCTTCCGTCAGCGCCTCCACCACGTCCGCGGGAAGGGTGACACAAGCGCGGATGCACAAGTCAGCAACCCGCGCGGCAATTTCTTCTGATGGAACCTGTTTCACGGGATCGTTCCCAATGGCCGATCAGCGCGTCGGGCGGCCGGCACAAAGGCAGCCTGGCGCCTCCCACCACGCTGTCGCGCTCATTATAGCACAGAGGGGCGGTGAGTTTGAGGATGTTGCGGAGCGGAGGCGGTCGTCGGGCCGCTCGGGCGCCTATCCGGCCTGAAGATTGATGGCGACGCGCTTCGCAAGCGTCGCCCAATGGATTCCTCGCGTTCCTGCGGCCGAGCGCCTTCGGCGCCCGTGCTCGGAATGACAAGAAGGGTGGCGCAGCTTCTCGCTACTGCATCCGCAGGTACATCTGGAAGTCGGCCGGATTGGAGGCGACGGCCATGGCGTCCTGCGGGGTGATCTTGCCCTGGATGACGAGGGTTTTGAGCGCCTGGTCGAGGGTCTGCATTCCCTCGGAGGCGCTGGATTGCAGGACCGATGGCATCTGGTGGGTCTTGCCCTCCCGGATCAGGTTGCAGATGGCGGGGGTGGCCACCAGGATCTCCTGCGCGCAGGTGCGCCCCTTGCCGTCGGCCAGCGGGATGAGGGTCTGGCAGATGATGCCCTCCAGAGTGGTCGAGAGTTGCACCCGCACCTGCTCTTGCTGGTGAGGCGGGAACACGTCGATAATGCGGTCGATAGTCTGCGCGGCGCTGGTGGTGTGAAGGGTGGCGAGCACCAGGTGGCCGGTCTCCGCCGCGGTGATGGCGGCGGCGATGGTCTCCAGGTCGCGCATCTCTCCGATGAGAATCACGTCGGGGTCTTGCCGCAGTACGTGGCGAAGAGCATTGGCGAACGAGGCGGTATCACTGCCCACCTCCCGCTGGATGATAATGCTGCGCTCGTTGCGGTGCAGGAACTCGATAGGGTCCTCTACGGTTACGATGTGACATCGGCGGGTGACATTGATCTCGCGAATCATGGCCGCCAAAGTGGTGGACTTTCCCGATCCGGTGGGACCGGTCACCAGCACGAGACCGCGCGGGCGCGCGCAGAACCTCTTCAACACATCCGGCATTCCCAGGCCGTCCAGGGACGGGGGATCCACGGGCACCGACCGGAACACCGCGCCGATGGTGCCGCGCTGGCGGTGAACGTTGACCCGGAAACGGGAGAGGCCGGGGATGCTGTAGGCGAAGTCGAGTTCCCAGTTCTCCTCGAATTCCCGTATCTGCTCGTCGTTGAGGATGGCGTAGATGAGTTCGTGAACCTTCTTGGGACTCAATCGCTCCGTCTTCAGGGGGATGAGTTCGCCGTCCACGCGCAGGGTGGGAGCGGTGCCGGCGGTGAGATGGAGGTCCGAGGCATTGCGTTCCTCCATGGCCCGCAGCAGGTCGTCCACGTGCAAGACTTCGGTCGTCTCCGCCTCATCCTTGGCCGGGGCGGCGTGAGCCTGACCACCGGCGCCAGCCAGCTTCGCCTCCCTCGCGAACTGACCATATACCCGCTCGATCGTGTCGCGGACGTCCCGCTCCGTCGCCACCATTCTCTCCAGGTGCATGCCCGTGCGCGCCTGGATGAGATCTATGGCGAGGCTGTCCAGCGGATTGACCATGGCGATGTGCAGAGCATTGTCTAGATGCGAGACGGGGGCCACGGCAAACCGCCTGGCCATGGACTCCGGGAGCAGGCGGACCGTGTCCGGATCCGGCTGCATGTTGGAGAGGTCTATCACCTTCAGGCCGAGGGTGGCGCCGAGAATGCGGGCGAGTTCCTCGGGCGATATGCCACCCAGCTCCACCAGCACGCTTCCCAGCCAGCGTCCCTGTGTCCGGTGGATGGCGAGCGCCCGGTCGAGGATGTGCTGGTCTACCAGGCCGGCGGCCGTGAGAATCTCGGCCAGCCGCTCTGAATCCGACTTGCCCGGGGCGTTGTTCGCTTGTGCAGATGAAGGATTGGCAGTTGCTTCAGGCACTTGGCGGCCCACCTCCGATGCGCGGGATACTGCTTATCATGTTCCACAAACTCTCGCGGTGGCAACGCACGAATCATCCTGCCGGACGAGGTGGTCAAGCGTAGGGTCCATGTCCGCGGTCAGAGAGCGGTAGACGCGTGGGGTGGCCCCCTGCCTGAGCACCGCGCTGAGGGCCTCCACCACCGCAGGGTCGAAGGTCTTGCCCGCCTCGGCCCGGAAATGCGCCACCGCCTCGTCTTCGCTCAGGAACGAACGATAGGGCCGATCGGAGATCAGGGCGTCGTAGCAGTCGGCCACCTGTACCAGCCTCGCCAGAATTGGTATCTCCTCACCTTTGAGGCCGTCCGGATAGCCGCTGCCATCCCATGCCTCGTGGTGGCTGCGGACGATGGCGACGGCATCCGGTCCCGGCTTGAGCGGGCGGATGATGCGCTCGCCGATCAGCACGTGCGACTTGCATGCCTCCATTTCCTCGGTCGTGAGCGGGGCGACCTTGAGGAGAATGGCATCCGGAACACCTATCTTTCCCACATCGTGGAGCGGGGCGAAGACCTCCAGGTCGTGGATCGCCTGCTCGGGAAGCCCCAGGTGCTCGGCCATCCGCACCGCCAGTTCCGCGACGCGATGCCCGTGGGCCGCGGCATAGTTGTCCCGCGCGTCCAGGCTGTATACCAGGGCTCGCACGGTGGCAAGATAGTTCTCCCGCAATTCGCGGTAGAGGTCCGAACTCTCCAGCGCCTTGGCCGCCATGTTGGCGAAGGTCTCCAGTGCGTCGAGGTGATCCGGCCCGAAGGGGCGGTCCTCCGGTCGGCGCTGAACGATGAGCACCCCCTGCAGCGTCCGCCGCACGAAGATGGGGGCTGCCACCACGTGGTCGAGTTGGTTCCAGGCCTTGATCTGGGCGTCGAGGTCCACGATGCGGCCGTCGTCGGACAGGGTGGGGACGGGCCACGTCTCCGGGGCCGAACAGTCGTCCTCGGACTCGCCCTGCAAGGGGGGATGGGCTATCGTCCACCGCGGGAGTCCACTCCGCGCGTCGATCAGCGAGAGGGAGGCCGAACCCTCCATTATCTGGGAGAGTGAGGCGACGATGAGGCGGGACACATGGGCAGTGTCGAAGGAGCCGATCAGTTGCGCGCTGGTGCTGCAAAGCCCGTGGAGTTGCCTGACTCGTTCGTCGAGGTCGGCGATGGTGGTACCCAGTTGATCGAGCAGGGAACGGTTGGTGGAGCGCTGTTCTCGTTCCCGGACCGCCAGATAGAGGAGGCCGCAGACCAGCAGCACGGCGCCTCCGATGGTCAGCACGGCCTCGTCGTAGTTCATGTCCGAGATCAGCGGGCGATAGCCGAACAGCAGCACCACCGCCAACCAGGCGGAGAGGATGACGACGAAGCCGAGGGCGATCCAGAGGATCTCCTTTCTCTTGTCATCCGGGTCGAGTGTTTCGCGGAAGGGAGCCAGGGGCAAGACACATCCTCCTCTCGCCGCGCGGTCGGCCTCCGATGCCGGCGCGCCGCGCGTCACAGGTAGCATACCTCCCACGATGTCTGGGCCCACTGGGTCTTCCCCGTGCCGGGGAGAGGCAGGCCGTCCCAGACATCGTCGTAGATCACCGTGATGGAACCATTGGTGAGAACCACATCGGCGCACACCGCGCCGTGGATTTCTATGTTGCCGGACAGCGTGGTCTCCGCATCCACCGTCACCCCATGCGCGTACACCAATCCGTCCACGCGCGAGTCGCCGGCGATCTTTATCGCCTTCGGGCTCAACAGCGCCAGCGCATCCTCATCTGGATGGGTGGAGAGGACGTTGCCGGTGACGCTGATCTTGCCGGTGGCCACGATCATCGCCTGGCCGGTGTAGTTGCCGGATATCCTGACATCGCCGTCCACGAAGATGACGCCGTTGAGGTCGGTCAGGTCCTCCGTGTTGAATCTGGTGTTGCCGTTGTATGTCTGCGTGGCGATTGACTCGTAGTAGTCGAGGTCGATGATGGGCATGGGAATCGGCGCGATATGCTCGTAGACGGCGGTGGCGGGCACCTGCGGCGGCACCCAGTTGGTGGCGCCGGTGGTGAGGAGCGCCCCGTCCTCGGACATGGCGAAACTGGTGCCGTGGAAGGTGATGTTCCCGTTGGCGTAGATCTGGCCGCCCTTCCCGTTCTCGTCGGGGAGGACCATGCCCGCGCCGTTGAGAGTCAAGGGACTGTCGGAGAAAATCGCTCCCTCGAAGGTCCGGCTGGGGTTGATGAGATAGGAGGCCACCACGCGGATGGTGGTCTCGTCGTGCTTGTTCGAGGTGCCCTTGGACACGATCATGCAGGTGTCGGGAATGCCGTTGTACGGGGCGGTGATAGTGTAGTGAACGGTTCCCTCCGGCAGCGAGAACGTGTCCTCATACAGTCCGGTGCTGTCGAGCACGTCGTTCGCGGCGTCGTAGTTCTCATACAGTTTGACGAGCGCCATGTCTATGCCCGCCTCGGCCAGCGCGAACGACTCCGCGCGCTTGCCTCGCTTGGAGGCGTCGCTGAGCCCCTGGACAGTCAACTGGACGAGCGAAGTGCCCAGCAGGAGAAGCGTCAACAGCGCGACGATGGCCAGCAGGAAGACGCTCCCGCGCGCGCGGACATCACTTGCCGCGTGTCCACACAGTGTTCTCATCCCCGAATGCCTCGCTTCCTTGTCGCCAGGGTAATCAGTCCCGTCGCTGCCCCCTGCGGCCCTTGAGAGTCATTCCACAGAAGGGCGACTCGTCCGATCATCGGTTTCGCAGCGCCACCTCTCCGGTCATGGTGGTGTTGGTGACGCGGATTCCGCGCTTTTCGCGCACGGTAACCGTAATCTCGACCGATTGCAGGCGGTTCATGTCCGGCCAGTAGATGAACATGGGCTTTGGCTGTCCGGAGCCGTCCGGCGGATTGTCCACGACATTGTCCACGATGGGGGTCTGCTTGAGGATGGTGGCGCCGTCGTCCGCCACCAAGCGGCGCCAGACGTGGTCTCCGTCAACCGCCGGGTTTCCGTCCTCATCCCCCCGGTAGTACACCACCCAGCCGCCGGGCGTGAGATACGGCCGCCCGTCGCCGTCGGTCTCTATGTGGTTGAGATAAGTGCCCTCGCCGGAATCGAAGTCCCGCTGCGGCAGTTCGATGGCGATGTAACTCGCCTCGTGGGGGGCGACCCCGGGCACCACGCTCATCCCCATGCGGATGTCCGGGATCATCCGCTCGATCGCCGCCGATGCCTTCTGCTGGGCGTAACTCTCCGTGGAGCCGCGGGCATAGGCGCGCATGGAGTTGATGTAGATGGAGACGACCGTCCCCATGATGATGGACACCACCATCACCACGGTCAACACCTCGGGGAGCGTGATCGCGCGCCGGCGAGGATTCACCGGCGGAATCGCTCCGCGACTCGCAACTGGACGCCTGGCTGCCATCAGACCCTCCCTCATGGCCGGTTGGCGATCAGGGTGTGAAGGACCACCCGGCCGCTGGTGATGCCACCGCCAGGCCAGGTGACGGTGACCGTGATGTCCTTGAGATTGGGATAGTAGCCGGCTCCGCTCTGGTAGTGGGCGATCTCGATTACGCCCTGAGAGCCGGGGGGAAGGCTGTCGGTGCGAAATGCGACCCGCCCGGTGCCATCGGCATTCTGCTCGATGATCTGGTATCCATCGGCCGGGTCGAATATCTCCGGGTCCACGGTGCAGCCGGCGAAGCCGGCGCTGCGGAGGCGTTCGAGTTCCTTCAGGGCCAGATTGCGGGCCAGATTCATGCGCTTGGATTTCGAGGCGGAGACGCTTCCTGCGACAAAGAGACCTGCAATGCCCACCAGCCCGATGGAGAGGATGGTGATGACGACGAGCAACTCGATGAGGGTGAAGCCCCGCTCCCTGCGCTTCATAGCCGACCTCTCTCGATCCCACCGGGGATCCGTGCGGCCCCTCTTGGCAGGGGATAGCAGAAGTCGCCTGTTAGGTTCCTTCTGCTATCCCCGGATTGTCCATCCACAATCAGCCGGTGGCTGATGTGGCTGCTACCACTGTCTTCGGCTTACCAGTCGCTGTAGTTCTCGCCGTTGATGGCGGTGAGAGTCGAAGAGCTGTGCACATCGCCGGTGGCGGCGGTGTAGTCCCAGTCAGCCGCACCAGTGAACGGATCCTCGGGCAGATCGCCGTCGGGGGTGCGGAGGTACGGACCCTGCCAACCGTCAACATCCAGCTCGACGCCGGTGCCGCCGGTCGTGCCCGCAGCGGGCTGGGTCTGGAGGTCGTCCAGTGAGGACGGATAGTCGCCACAGTCGGCCTCGAACTGCTGGATCGCATTCCGCAACTGGTGCAGGTCGCCCTTCAGAGTGGCCTCCTTGGCCTTACGACCGGCGCCCAGCAACCGCGGGATGACGATCAGAGCCAGAATGGCAATCACCACGATCACGATCAACATCTCGATCAGGGTGAAGCCCTTGCTCTTCCGATTCGTCATTCGACTCATCATTTTGGTGCTTTCACCTCCCCTTCGCCGGGTAGCGAAGTTAGTTAGCTGTGTCACCGTCCGCAGCATCGCGGACTGACATTGGGCTTATTCCACAGAGGGCAAGCGGTTTTGAGATGGGAGGCGGAATTCCTCAGATGCCGCCGCCGGGCCCCCCGGCCGCAGGCGGGGTTTCGCCAGGCACAGCCCCCACAGAATGGTTCCCTGGTTCTGTCCGGCCGGGCGAGGGGATTGTCACCTGGGAGCGAAAACGGGGGGCAAGACCGACTTGAGAGGTTCTCGGGTTGAAAGGCGCGCGGGGCGGCATCACCTGGAGGAGCGTAGGGCTCGGTCTGCTGCTGGCCGGGGCGTTGAACGCGGTAACCCCATATAATGATTACAGCCTGGGGAACACCTATGTCGCGGGCAATCATTTCCCCATGGGCGCGGTGTTCGTCCTGCTGGTCCTTTCCCTGCTCAACCTCCTGGTGTATCGCTGGCGGGGCCGCCGTTTGCTCCACGCCCCCGAGGTGGCGGTGGTCTACATCATCGTGATGGTCACCTCCGGGATTCCCTCCTCCGGGCTGCTCCGCTATCTGATTCCCTGCGGCACCGTTCCCTACTATTTCGCGGGGCGCGGCAACCAGTGGGACGTGCAGTTCTGGGAGCACATCCGGCCGTGGATTGCGGTGAGCGACCCCGCCGCGGTGGACTGGTTCTGGCAGGGGCTGCCGGAGGGGGAGAGGATACCGTGGGGGCCGTGGGTGAACATGCTCTCCCATTGGTCCATCTTCTTCGGCGCGCTGTGGGTGATGATGATCTGCCTGGCCGCGCTGGTGAGGAAACAATGGGCCGACCGGGAGCGATTGACCTTTCCGCTGGTCCAGTTCCCGTTGGAGGTGCTGCGGGAAGACGAGGGCGGGCCCCCGGGCGGGTTCTTCCGAAATCGCCTGGTGTGGATAGGGGCCGGGACGGTGTTTCTCATCCACGTCATCAACGGACTCCATCGCTACTTCCCGGCCATTCCCGGCATCCCCACCTTCTTCGACCTGGACGCGCAGTTCCCCGACCGGCCGTGGAACGCGATCATCCCCGTCTATCTGGGCATCTTCTTCTCCGCCATCGCGTTCGGCTACCTGCTCTCCCTGGAGGTGGCGGCCGGCTTCTGGATTTCGGTGTGGTTCATCAAGGTGCAGGGGATCATCCTCAGCGTCATCGGTTACGAGGGCACCAGCGCCTGGGGCGGGACCATCAGCGAGATCAGCGATGGAGAGCAGATGGGGGCGCTGTTGGCGATGGCCGCGCTGATCGTGTGGCTCCTGCGGGGGACGCTGGCCGACGCGTTCCGGCAGGCGTTCTCGCGCCGGCGCGTGGTGGACGACTCGCAAGAGCCCATCGCCTACCGGTGGGCGGTGTTCGGGCTGTTGATAGGGATTGCGGCGGCCTGGTGGTGGCTGGTGGCGGCGGGCATGACCGTCGCCTATGCAGGGCTGTTCCTGGTCTTCTTCCTGGCGATCATCATCGTGTTGACGCGGATCATCGCGGAGGCGGGAATGTTGATGGTCCACCTCAGCTTCTGGCCGGTGGACTATTTGCTGCTTTTCGGCGGGTCGCCGGCGCTCGGCCCCGCCAATCTCACCGTGCTGACATTCGTGGACTGCTCGCTCACTTTCGACCTGCGCGAGTTCCTGATGCCGTCGGTGCTCAACGGCTTCCGGCTCGCGGAGCAGTCGAAGGTGTCCACCCGTCGTCTGGTGCCGGTGATCGTAGTTGCCCTCGTCTTCGCCGTGGTGGTGAGCGTGCCCGCCTTCCTCATCACCTGCTACAAGCCGGGCGCGACGCAGATCGGGAACATCGTGGAACTGTGGTCCCATCCGCTGAGGTTCTTCGGGCGGCTGGCCGACCGGTTGGACAACCCCGTGCATCCCAGCAGCACGCGGTATATCGCGATGGCCGCGGGCGCGCTGATCGTAGGAGCGATGGCGGTGATGCGGTTGAACTTCGTCTGGTGGCCGATTCACCCGCTCGGGTTCGTGATGGCCACCTCCTGGGCCAGCCTCAACCTCTGGTTCTCGCTCTTCCTCGGCTGGCTGTTCAAGTTGTTGACGATTCGATATACTGGCCTGCGCGGATATGTGATGTTCCGGCCGCTCTTCATGGGTATCATCCTGGGAGATGTCACGTGGGCTTCATGGTGACGGTGAACTGACAAGGAACCGCAGGGCCGGCATTTCCGTCAGACGGCCAGGCGGGCAGACCCATGCCAGCCGTGGGCAAATCGGCGGGCGTGGGCCCCTAAGCCCTTCGGGCCGGGGTGTGGCTGGGTCTGCCTCGGGCAGACCGCCATGGCGGCCAAAGGCCTAGCCAGCGGCTTGCCGAAGGCAGGCCTAGCCACACGCCCGCCCTACAA
The DNA here is from genome assembly GCA_029821235.1 of Candidatus Hebobacteria bacterium. Lineage (GTDB taxonomy): Bacteria > Armatimonadota > Hebobacteria > Hebobacterales > Hebobacteraceae > S016-27. The sequence continues at coordinate 10,093 of JALGTT010000029.1, forward strand.
ACACTAGGAGGATGACGTGGCGTTCGATCTGGATCAACTCAAGTGGGATGACAAAGGTTTGGTGACCGTGGTGTTCCAGGATCATCGCACCGGAGAGGTGCTGGTGCTCGCCTACATGAACCGGGAGGCGTTGGAGAAGACGTTGGAGACGGGCAAGGTGCATGTCTTCCGGCGCTCCAAGGGCAAGGTGATGATGAAGGGCGAGACCTCCGGCAACGTGCAG
>JALGTT010000388.1 GCA_029821235.1 Candidatus Hebobacteria bacterium
CCGCCCTGCAGGGGGAGGAGGTGTGTGATGAAGATCAAGTTTCTGGGTCATGCGGCGTTCTTGATCACTACCGGGGAGGGCACGAAGATCGTCACCGATCCCTATGAACCCGGTGGGTATGGAGGCGCGATCGGGTATGGGCCTCTCGGGGAATCGGCGGACGTGGTGACCGTCAGCCACGGCCACGCGGACCACAACTTCGTGCAGATGGTGGAGGGGACTCCGACCGTGGTGGCGGAGGCGAAGGAGCAGGAGGCGGCCGGGGTGAAGTTCCGGCCCGTCGCCAGTCACCACGACACCTCGGGCGGGAGCGAACGGGGGGAGAACTTGATCTGGGTGATCGAGGCGGATGGGCTGCGCCTGTGCCACCTGGGGGACCTGGGGCACACGCTGAACGCCGATCAGGTGGCAGCGATCGGCGAGGTGGAGGTACTCATGGTGCCGGTCGGGGGGACGTTCACGGTGGACGCGAAGGGCGCCACCGAGGTGGTGGAGGCGGTACGGCCGCGGATCGCCATCCCCATGCACTTCAAGACCCACAAGGTCGCCTTCCCGCTGGCCAGGGTGGGTGATTTCCTCGCCGGCAAGGAACGCGTGCGGCGGGTGGGCGGCTCCGAGTTGGAGGTGACGAGAGAGTCGCTGCCGGAGCCGACGGAGATCGTGGTGTTGGAGCCCGCGCGATAGCGCGCGCTATAGAACCCCGTGGCCGAATCACCCGCTGACAAGGACGCCTACCGCACCCCGCGCGCCTACTGGCTGGGCGTGTTCAACGGGATCATGTTCACCATCGGGGTGGCCTTCGTGGACCCGGCGACGGTGCTGCCGGCGTTCGTATCCGAGTTGACCGATTCCGGGGTGGCGGTGGGGGCGGTGTCGGCGATCGGGATGGGCGGGTGGTATCTGCCGCAGTTGGTGGCCGCCAACTACGCCCAGCCGAGAAGGTACAAACGGCCGCTGTACATGCTGGCGGTGTACTTTCGGGGCGGGGGATGGGTGATTGCAATTCCGGCCGTCTATTTCCTGGCGCGGAGCCACCCGGCGCTGGCGCTGGCCGGGTTCTTCCTGGGGTATTCGTTCTTCGTCCTGGGGGGCGGCCTGGGCGGGATCGCGTTTCTCGACATCGTGGCCAAGACCATCAAGGGGAGACAGCTCGGCTCGTTTTTCGGCCACCGGCAGGTGTGGGGGGCGCTCGGCGGGGTGGGGGCCGGGCTGCTGGTGAAGGAGGTGCTCGGGGGAGAGGGGATTCCGTTTCCCCAGGATTACGCCCTGCTGATGGTGCTGGCCCTGGCCTGCTTCATCCCCGGATGGGCCGCGTTCGCCTCCATCAAGGAACCGCCGGGGGAACCGGGGGAGTCGCAGCCGCTCTCGTCGTTTCTGACGGGCGCGGTCCCCGCGAAAGTGCTGCGCGAGGATCGCGCCTTCCGGCTGCTGGTGATGAGCCGGCTGCTGACGGGCGCGGCCAGCCTCGCGCTGCCATTTTACATCGTGTATTGCCGCCGCGTGCTCCACATGTCGGACGAAATGGTGGGAGTCTACCTGTCGGTGCAGATGGCGGGGATGATGCTGCTGGTTCCGGTGTGGTCGGTGCTGAACGACCGGCGGGGGGCGCGCACGCTGCTGACGGTGATCGCCGCGCTGGCGGTGGCGACGCCCGCGCTGGCCCTGCTGGGCTCGTTGTTCCCGGAGCACGCCTGGTTCAACCGGCTGGCCTTCGGGGCGGTGTTCTTCTCGCTGGTCTCGCTGGCCGCGGTGGGACGCGGGGGCTTCACGGGAGCGACGAACTACCTGTTCGCCATCGCGCCGGAGCCGAAACGTCCGCTGTACATCGGGGTGTTGAACACATTGTTCGCCGTCACCGCGTTCCTGCCGTTGCCCGCGGGATTACTGGTCAAGGCGGGCATGTTCGAGGCATTGTTCGCAATGGGAACGCTGCTGGGCCTCGGCGGGCTGGTGGTGACGTTGGCGTTGCCGCCGGTGGATGTGGAGTGAGGAAAGGAGAGGGGATAGGAGAGAGGGGCGGCGGGGCAGCAAAGACTGCCCCGCCCTACAAAGAAGGTCGTTTTGTAG
>JALGTT010000030.1 GCA_029821235.1 Candidatus Hebobacteria bacterium
CTGAAGACCACCATCCCATTCCACCGGGAGGTGCTCGCCAACGCCTACTTCCGCCGGGGAGAGATCGCCACCAACTTCCTGCAACACCGGATGGGGCTGCTGTGATGAACCGCGGGTTGGCGGTCACGTGTGCGGGGCCGACGCCCCTCTCTCCTCTGGTCCGCGCAGAGGCAGGCTGAACCGGCCATGGGGCGACGACGAGAGGCAAGAGAACTTGCGCTGAAGGCGCTGTTTCAGGTGGATCTGGCCCTCGCCGATCCGCTGGAGGCGTTGAGCGGCGCTTTCGCAGAGGGCAAGTACGAGGAGGACACCCGCGCTTTCGCCCGCCAACTCGTCCTCGGGACGATGCAGCAGCGCGAGCACATCGATGCCGTGATCGCGAAACACGCGCGGGAATGGACCTTGGATCGGATGGCGAACATAGACCGCAATGTGCTGCGCCTCGCCGTCTATGAGATCCTCTACCTGCCGGACGTGCCGCCCGGCGTCAGCGTGGACGAGGCGGTGGAGATGGTGAAGAAGTATTCCACGGCCGAGTCGGGGCGCTTCGTGAACGGGATTCTGGGGAGCCTGGTGCGCAATCTCGATGAAGAGATGACAGGGACAGATGTGTCGTGAGCAGCAAACGTCGTTTCATCTTCACCGTCAAGCAGATAAACCGCTATCTCAAGGCCCTCTTCGCCCAGGACCGCACGCTGCAGGAGGTGTGGGTCAGGGGTGAGGTGGCGGACATCGCGGTCCACCGGTCGGGGCATGTCTATTTCACGCTCCAGGATGAATCCAGCCGGCTGCGGGTGGTGTTGTTCCGCGAATATGCGCAGGACCTGAGTTTCGTTCCCGCCGACGGAGAGCAGGTGGTGGCCGGAGGCGCCATCACCATCTACGAGCCCCGCGGCCAGTATCAGTTGCTGGCGACCACCCTGGAGAGGGCCGGCATCGGAGACCTGCACCTGGCCTTCGAGCGGCTGCGCCGCAAACTGGCGGAGGAGGGGCTGTTCGCCGAGGAGCGGAAGCGTCCCCTCCCGCGGTTCCCGCGGCGGATCGCAGTCCTCACCTCCCCGGTCGGGGCCGCGGTGCACGACATTCTCACCACCATCGGCAAGCGGTGGCCCTCGGTCGAGGTGGTGCTGGTTCCGATACCGGTATCCGGCGCATCGGCCGCGCCCGGCATTGCGCGCGGGCTGTCTCTGCTCGGGAGGCTGGAGAACGTGCAGACGGCCATCCTGGCGCGGGGAGGAGGCTCGGCCGAAGAGTTGGCCGGTTTCAACAGCGAGGAGGTGGCGCGCGCCATCGCCGCCTCCCCCATTCCCGTGGTGACCGGCATCGGCCACGAAAGCGACATCACCATCGCCGACCTGGTGGCCGACCTGCGGGCCCCCACGCCCACCGCGGCCGCCGCGGCGGCCACCCCCGACCGGGTGGAGTTGCTGCGAAGGATGGCCGCGCTCGCGCGCAGGATACCGCGGGCGCTGGAGCGGAAGGCGGAGCGTTACCGGCGGGAGATGTCTCTGCTCGCGGCGCGGCCGTTCCTGCGGTCGCCTCGCCTGCTGCTGGTGGAGAGGAAACAGAGGGCCGACGAACTCGCGGCGGCGATTCGCCGCGAGGCGCTCCGCGCGCTCGCCGAGGCGCGCGCGCGCTCGGCGGCGCTCTCCGACCGGCTCACCGCCCTCAGCCCCAAGGCGGTGCTGGCGCGCGGATACGCGATCGTTCGTCTGCCCGACACCGGCGAGGTGGTCCGCTCTGTGCGTCAACTGGCGGTTCGCGCACCCGCAGAGGTGGTACTCTATGAAGGGGCGGCAGACGTGGTGGTAACCAAGTTGAGGGAGCCGAAGCAATGACTGTCGTGATTCCCGTTCAGCGAGTTATGCGCGGTGTGTTGTGGGCGGCGGCACTTGGCCTGCTGCTGGCGGTCTCGCCGGCCGCGCGGGCGGAGAGCGAGAAGGCATCTCAGGGGGAGACGGAGTTCCGCGCCGGGTGGACCGAGTTCACAAAACCGGTGACCGGCAAGCCGAACGAGGCAACGCCGGAGGTGCGCCAACTCGCCCGGGAGGCCGCCATTCCTCATCTGGAGGCGGCAGTGGCCGCGGACCCGGACAACGTCGCCTACCACACCGCCCTCGCTCACGTATGTCTGGCCGCGGGCAAGTACCGCAAGGGGCTGGAGGCGGCCAATCAGGCCATCAAGTTGGAGAGAGGGGATCCGCTGCTGTATTTGCTGCGCGGGCAGGCGGAGGCGGCCCTCGCCCAACTGAACGCGGAGGAAGACTCCAGGCGTGTGGGACGGGCGATGACCGCCTTCTCGCGGGCGGCCGAACTGGACCCCAAGAACGCGCTCCCCCTGTTCCAGGCGGCGAGCGTGGCGATTGACCTGAAGCGCCCCGATCTCGTCGAATTCAACCTCGGCAAGGCCCTCTCGCGCCCGGAGTGCAGGCTCTACCAGATTCCCGTGCCCGAGGACCTAGGGGACTCCCCCGCGGCGAGTTTGAAGGCCTGGGAATATGCCCAGTATGGCAACTGGATCGGACTGGTGGCCAGGTGCCGGAACGTGGCCGACTACCTTCTCCGCCGAGGAAAGCAGGAGGAGGAGAAGGGCGAGTTGGCGGCGGCCGCCGACTACTACCAGAAGGTGCGGGACATCGCCGCTCGCGTCGGCACCACCGAGCCTCGCCTCTTCATCACCGTCAACACCGCGATCGACATGCTGGAGGACGCCTACGGCTGTCTGGCGCGGGCGGCGGAGGCGGCCGGGGACGAGCAGGCCCGGCGCTGGGAGGGGGAAAAGGGCATCTGCGGCATCGCTCGCCAGCAACTCTTCGGCGCGCTGAAGACCTATCAGGACGAGGTGTCCGCCGGCAAGATCGGCACGGTCGAGCAATCCCTGAAGAGGCAGGCCGAGTTGGTGTCCCCGATGATCGCGGGGGTCGGACTCCCGACCGGAGAATCCCCGGCCGCGTCGAATGGAAGCAGAGAAGTTGTCGCGGGCCGGCCACCAACGCCGCATCAGGAATGAGTTATGGCGAAAGAGCGGAAGCAGAACAAGAACGACCGCGAGCCGACCTTCGAGGAGGCGCTGGCCAGACTGGAGGAGATCGCGGCGCAACTGGAGGGCGATTCCCTCTCCCTCCAGGAGGCGATCGCGCTGGCCGAGGAGGGACAGCGTCTGATGGAGGTGTGTGAGAAACAGCTCAGCGCCGCGGAGGCGAAGATCCATCAGTTGGTGGAACGTTCCGGGGATCTGACATTGGAGCCATTTGAGACAGAGGGGGCGGAGGAAGAATCCACATAGATCGGAAGGCGGAAGACGTGGGAGAATTGCTTGACAAGATCAGCGGACCTGCCGATGTGAGAGCACTGGCGAGAGACCAATTGAAGCAACTCGCGGAGGAGGTCCGCAGTGAGATGATCCGCATCGTCTCGAACACCGGCGGCCACCTCGCCGCCAGCCTGGGGGCGGTGGAGTTGGCGGTGGCGATCCACTATGTGTTCGAGAGCCCGCGGGACAAGGTGGTGTGGGATGTGGGGCACCAGGCCTACGCGCACAAACTGCTCACCGGCCGGCGGGACCGCTTCCACACCCTGCGCCAGCCGGGGGGGCTGTCGGGGTTCCCGCGGCGCGCGGAGAGCGAGCACGATGCCTTCGACACCGGCCACGGAAGCACCGCCATCGCGGCGGGCCTGGGGATGGCCAAGGCGCGCGACCTGGCCGGAGAGGACTATTCGGTGGTGGCGGTGGTGGGCGATGCCGCGATGTCGGGCGGGCTATCCTTCGAGGCGGTGAACTACGCGGGCCACCTGAAGACCCCGCTCATCGTCATCCTCAACGACAACCAGATGTCCATCTCGCGGAACGTGGGTGCGCTCTCCGCCTACCTGAGCAGGGTGAGGCTCGATCCCCACTATCGCAAGGCGAAGTCGGATTTCGAGAGCCTCGCGGCGCGGCTGCCCATGGGGGAGGGTCTGCTGGAGGTGGTGGAAAGGTTCAAGCACGGAGTCAAGCACCTCTTCCTGCCGGGAATGTGGTTCGAGGAGTTGGGCTTCACCTACCTCGGGCCGATTGACGGGCACGATGTGGAGGCCCTGGTTACCACCCTCGCCCAGGCGCGCGACCTCAAGGAACCGGTGCTCATTCACGCGCTGACCCAGAAGGGACATGGCTACACTCACGCGGAGAACGATGCCACCAAGTGGCACCGAACCGGCGCCTTCGACATCGACACCGGCGAGCCGGCCGCAGAGGCGCCGGAGGCCACCTACAGCAGGACCTTCGGCAAGGCCCTGCTCCAGTTGGCGGAGTTGGACCCCCGGATCGTCGGGGTGAGCGCGGCGATGCCCAAGGACACGGGGCTGGGGATGTTCGCGGAGCGGTTTCCGGAGCGCGTCTTCGACGTGGGGATGGCCGAGCAGATGGCCGTCACCTTTTCCGCGGGGCTGGCCGCCCAGGGGCTGCGCCCGGTGGTGCCCATCTATTCCACCTTCATGCAGCGCGCGTACGATCAGATCGTCCACGACGTCGCCCTTCCCCGCCTGCCCGTGGTGCTCGCTCTCGACCGCGCCGGCATAGTGGGGGCGGACGGCCCCACCCACCACGGGGTCTTCGACATCTCCTACCTGAGACACGTCCCCGGACTCACGCTGATGGCCCCGAAAGACCTGACAGAGTTGGCGGCGATGCTGCGCACCGCGCTGAACTGCGACGGCCCCGCCGCCCTCCGCTACCCCAGGGGCGAGGGGCAGAATCCACCCTCCGCACTGCCGGAACCCCTGCCGGTGGGGCGCGCGGAACTGTTGAGACCGGGTGACGACGCGGCGCTCGTCGCCATCGGGTCAATGGTCGGCCCGGCGCTCCAGGCGGCCGAGGCCCTGGCCGAACAGGGCATCGAGGCGGCGGTGGTCAACGCCCGGTTCGTCAAGCCGCTGGACGAGGATCTGCTGTGCGAACTGGCCGGCGCCTGCGGCCGGATGGTCACCGTGGAGGAGAACGCGGTGGCCGGGGGCTTCGGGAGCGCGGTGGCGGAGATGCTGAACAGACGCGGGCTGCGCGTTCCGTTCACCGCGCTGGGCATTCCCGACCAGTTCATCTCCCACGGCCCCCCCGAGATGCTGTTGCAGCAGGTGGGCCTGGATGTGCCCTCCATCTGCCAAGCGGTGTCCCGCCTGGTGGGCGCGGAGGCATCGGCCTCCGCGTAGGGCGCTACAGGGTGGGGACCGAGAGGGGGCGCGACCGGCCGCGCCCGTAGTCCTCGGTGAGGCTCACCCCTCGATAGTAGAAACCCAGTATCTGGGCGTAGTCGTATCCCTCCCAGGCCATCCCCAGCGCGCCCTGCTGGGACATGCCCACGCCGTCGCCATAGCCCCAGCCCTCTGCGATGAACCGCCCCCCGCTTTTCTTGAGATGTAACTTGGAGGAGGGCGTGCCCAGCACCCGGCTGACGGCCATGGTTCCGACCACCCGCGCCCTGCCCCGCGATCCGATCACCTCCAGTTCCTTCACCCGGTTCGACCGCGACCGCTTACGCACCACCAGGTCGCGCACCTTTCCCACCTTTTGGCCGCGCGCGGCCAGCCGCTCTGCCACCCCGGAGAGCGAGATGGTCCGCTTCCAGCGATAGCACCACTGGTAACCGGAGAGCTTGTTCGCCGCCCGGTCGAAGGGAGACTCGAACGCGGCCAGGTAGGGAAAATCCTTCCTGATGCTGCCGGGCCACACCTCATCCACCTCGTCCGTGGCTCCCCCCGCGTTGGCGTGGTAGGCGGCCAGGATCGGGCGGCCGCGGTAGGTCAGAATCTGTCCCGCGGTCTCCTCCACGGCCTGGTTGGACAGGGGCGTCTCCGAATCCACGCCCCGGTAGACCTGACAGTGGCCAGAGGTGCACAGGTCGAAGCCATCCCCCCGGTGCCTCCGCTCGTGGTCCCGGACGTAAAGGGCGAGCGTCCGCGCCACCACCGCCTGGGCCTTGTATGCCTCGGCATTGGCGAACATCTCGTTGGGCACCACCCCCTTGACATAGTCCTCTACACCCAGGATGTTGACTACTTTGAGCCTGCCGTTCCGCTGCACCTCGATCCGCAGCCGCCCCCGATAGGCATAGTCGCCCAGTTCCAGCCAGGATTCCCCCTCGGCCGGCGACAGCTCCATCCATTCTCCCACCCGTCTCTCCCCGGAGCCTGTTTCCGCCACCACGTCGCGGCCGCGAACGCGGAGCCGCAGTTCGCCGTCGAAGGTGCCCGAGGCAGTCCGCCCGCGCAGCCGCCCGCGGCCCGAGATCACTACCGCACGCGGGGCCGAATCACCGTAGAACAGGCCCACCGCGACCTCCTCGGCGGCGATGGCCGGCCCCCCTACGCAGAGCACTATGGCTGCAAACAGGGCAACGAGGATCTTCAACTTGCCTCCCGTTCCTTCGCACAGTGTGCTAATGGTGTATACCACAGGCCCCCTCGCTCTTCTGGAGGGCGGCCCCCACGGCAGGGCGCAGAACCAGCCGGGCCGAATCCTCATGGTGAGGTATCCGCAATGCAGCGCCGGATGGAATATGCCTGGTTACTGATGGCGGTGGTGGTCATCGGCTGGTCGGTGGGGCCCGTCGGGGCCAAAGCGCTGCTGCGCGGCCGTGGGCCCGCAGGACCTCCCCATCCGCTCCAGGTCGCCCTCTGGGCGATCGCGGCGGGATGGGTGCTGCTCTTTCTGCTGCTGGCCGCGCGGGGAAGGCTGGCCCATCTGCGCGATTTCTCCCCCCGCGGCTGGGCGGTCCTGCTGGCGATGGGGTTCTTCGGCTGGGCGGGATACACCGTGTCGCTCAACTATGCCCTCGCCAGGCTGCCTCTGCCCGACGCCGTCATCATCAACTACCTTCATCCCGTCTTCACCCTTCTCCTCCAGGGCGCCCCCTTCGGCCTGGTGGTGCGGCGCGTCTCCGGCTGGGAGCAGCCCCCGCCGGAGGGCGTTTCGCGCCCTCCGTGGCCTCGCCTGGCCGCAGGCATCGCCCTCTGTCTGCTCGGGGTCGCCTTCGTCGCCACCGGCGGCCGGCCGGCCTCCCCGGTTTCTCCGGGGTTCGCGGGCGGCGCGGCCGCGGCCCTGTTCGCCGCGCTCTTCTGGGGCATCTACTCGAATCTGGGCCGCTTCGTCGCGCTCAAGCCCGGCCTTCGCCCGACCGGCCGGGCCGACGTGCAGACGTTCGCGGCGATGAGCCTGGGCCTGGCGATGCTGGTGGCTGTGCTGTCGGCCGCGGGGATGCTGCGGGGCCCGGCCGGCCAGCACACCGCGGTCTACTTCGGGAACTGGGGGCCGGCCTCGCTCGGCGGATGGGTGGTGGCGGCCGGCATGGGGCTGTTTCTCTACTGCATCGGATTCACGGCCTGGCTGGCCGCCCTGGAGGTGGGCCACGCCGCCGGCCGCGCCCACCAACTGCCCCCGATCACCTATCTGACCCCGGTGCTCACCATCCTCCTCGGCCGGCTGGTGTTGCACGACGGGTTCGGACCCGGATTCTGGCCGGGCGCGCTGCTCATTCTCGCCGGCAACCTGGTCGTCCTGCTCCCCTCGGGCAGGCGCCGCTAGTCGCCTCCGGCGGCCGGCGGCGGGTTCTCGGCCAGATACTCCCTCTCGAATCCATCGAGCAGATAGGCGATCTTCTGCTTCACCGTTTCCCCGGTCGCGCTCGCCCTCCGGGTGGTGAGGAGGTTCGTGATGTCGGTGATGCCATTGGTGGTGATGGGTCTCCCGTCCCTCCCCCGCCGGTTGAGGGTCACCGGCTGAGACACGGCCAGCATGAAGTTCGTCGCGGTGGGAGGGTCTTTCTCGTCATACCCGGGGTTGACGTGCCCCACCACCTGGAGGATCAGCCGCGGCTTCGAGGTGGACTGCTTTTCGAGCACCCGCAGGCCGGCGATGCGAGAGACCCGCTCCTCCACTTGGGCCTTCACCTCTTCCTTGGTCATTCCCACCAGCGCCCGCCACTTCTCATCCCCGAACCAGTCCACCTGGACGTAGATCTCCCTGATTCCCTCCAGCCCGAGCCGGCTCACCCGCGCGGTGAGCGTGGGCGCAGGGGCGGCCGGCGCGGGCGCCGCCGGGGGCTTTCCCCCTGTGGCCACACCCACCGTCAGGGCCGTCCCCAGCAGCACCGCCACCACTATCCCCGTCAGACGCATGCTCACACCTCCGTACACACCATCCACATTGCTCGACCCGCCGGCGCGGCCGCGAACTCGTCCGCCCGCAGGCCCCGCATTTCCTCTAGAGCCCCAGTTTCCCGATGGTCTCCTCCAGCAGTTTCTTGGCGGCCAGGAAGTCCACCATCTGCTGCTCGCCCGGGATTTCCCGCTCTATGATCAGGGGGCCCTGGTATCCGATCTCCTTCAACTTGACAAGGAAACGCTCGATGCCTACGTCGCCCTCTCCCAGTTTTCTTTCTTCGCCGAGTTGCCCGGCGGCCTTGGGCCACACGCCGTCCTTGCAGTGCACCCCCGCCACCCAGGGGGCCAGCACATCGAGGGCGGCGATGGGATCCCCGGTGCCGTACATGATCATGTTGGCCGGATCGAAATTCACCTTCAGGTTGTCCCTCCCCACCTCGCCGATGAACCCCCGCAGCAGTTCCGCGCTCTCTTGTCCGGTCTCCAGGCAGAAACTCTGTCCCCTGGGGGCCAGGTAGTCGCAGATCTCCTGGAGCGCCTTCACCAGCGCGCCGTAGTCAGGATGGTCGCAATCCTCCGGGATGTAGCCGATGTGGGAGGTGAGATTGGGCGCCCCGACCGCATGTGCGAAATCACCGCACCGCTTGGTGTGCTCCACCCGGGCCGCCCGCGTCTCAGGCGGCAGCAGCCCCACCGTGGCCCTCACCGCGGCCACGTCCGCGTAACTCTCTCCCTCGTATACCGCGGCCACGCTGGTCACGGGAAGGCCGGAGGCCTTCACCATCTCGGCTATCTCCTGGGAACGGGGACCGGCCACCTCCGCCTCCGGAGGGCTCACCAGTTGCACGCACTGGAAGCCCGCATCCTTCAGGCGTTGCAACCTGCCTGCCAGGTCATCTCTGGTCGAAATCAGCGCGCCAATCGCCATGCTCGCCATCCTTGATCACTCCTGATTCTGTGCCGGCGATTGCTCTTCCGCTTCTCCGGCTCGAACTCCTCCCCGCGCGGCGTCGTCCGCCAGGCGGGAAACCAGCTCCGCGATCCTGCTCGCGGCCTCGGCTCTCACCTGGTCGAGGTCCAGCCAGTCCGGCTGCCTCCGCTGGTTGAGTGCGATCCCATCGCACAATCCCTCCAGAAAGAGCCGCGCCCGCCAGGCCAACTTCTTCGTCTCCGGGGAGCCGCCCTGCTCCGCACGCTCCGCCCACCGCTCCAGGGTCTGCAGGTACCGGAAGTCGTTCATCCCCTCCGCACACTGCTCCAAGGCGAGGCTGGGACGCAGCCCCTGTGAGGAGAAGAAGATCATGCTTGGGTCCGGCTCCCGCCCGTCCAGGTCGAAGTATTCGTAACCATGGCGGATGAAGGAGATCCACTCATATCTCCCCCGGACACCCTTCTCCCGCTCGCTCCACTGGTACAGCCCGAACGAGTAGCGGCTTCTCCCCTGATTGTAGATGTAGACTTCCTTCCCCAACTCCCGCGCCTTGTCCATCACAGTCTGGTCGTGGCCGTTGACGATGGATACGTCCAGCACCCGGAAGAAGTCCTGGAGCGCCAGCTCCAACGGGTCCTCGGTGGGGGCGAACGACACGCTGTAGCCGCCGGCCGTCTTCAGCCACGGCGACACGCGGTTGAGCGTTCTCATCAGCACCAGTTGCTCTCTCGCCTTCTCG
>JALGTT010000031.1 GCA_029821235.1 Candidatus Hebobacteria bacterium
AACTTCGCCATCCGCCTCCCTCGGCGGGTGTTGCTGCATATGGCTCACCAGCAGCTTCGCCTGGAGTGGCTCGACGCCCCTCCCTCTCTCCGTAAAGCCCTCTCCCAGGAAGCCAAAAGTGGGTAACCGTCAGGTGCCGGCCAGATTGACATCCCTTTCTCCTGTTGCTACACTTCGCCAGACTGCTGACCCCTAGGAGGGAGCAGCCCATACTACTACCGGGCGAGGAGGTACCCATGCGCGGAACCCGAGCCGTAGTGCTACTGGCCAGCTTATTGCTGGTATTGGCGTGCGCGGGGGCGGTCATGGCAGCGGACATCGTCACTGTCCCGACCGCCAACCAAGTGAAGGCCGGCGAAGTCGATCTCGCCGTCTACTACGTAGATGTGGACCGAGACAGCCTGATTCCCCCCATTCGGCCACTGGGCATCGACTACGTTCGCTTCCAGACCATCTACGTGGGCGTGACCGACAAGTTGGAGATTGACGCCCATCGCTGCGATGTGGATGTCCTGGGAGTGGAGACCATCTGGAACGCCACCTATGTGGTCCAGGACGAGGACGCCACCCGGCCCGTGATCGTCATCGGCGGGCGGGACCTGGGGCGCGCCTATGACTCTGCATCGTACTTCGTCTCCGCGGCGAAGACGCTCAATCCTCCAGTCGGAGGCCCCCCCACGGAGCCCATCTTCCGGCTTCATCTGAGCGTGGGGACGGAGGACAACACCCTGTTCGCCGAGGAGCGCCACGAAGGACTGTTCGGCGGAGTGCAGGTGCTGATGCGCCCGGCCGACCCTCAGATAGGTCTGGTGGCGCTGCATGACGGGCAGGATCTGATCACCGGAGTCACCTATACGCCGAAGCCCGGCTGGCCCACGTTCAAGGGCGGCACGTTCGGCGGACACTGGTGGGTGGGCGTCAACAAGACCTACAACAGCAAGTAGCGATCTTGTTAGCCGCGGCTCTGCCGCGGAGCCCGGAAACAAGAACGGCGGGGTCCCTTGGGGCCCCGCCGTTTGCCTTTCGGCCGGACCTCTCAGGGCGGCGGAAGAAAAGGTGAGGCGGCAGACCGGGGGAGTCTGCCGCCTCGTGGTGGGGTGGGGTTTGGGGTGGGGTTAGCCTGTTATTTCCATGTAATTCAAAGGCCCGGTTTCCCGGACCGAGGTGCAGTATAGCAAGCGCTCCCGCAACTGTCAAGGCTCGCAGGCGGTTTGGCGAAAGATATTTCGGGGGCCCCACCCGGCCGGCGGCGGGCCCCCGAAATGCGGGAAAAACACCGCCGCCCTCCTCCGTGCACCGCCCGCGGCGCTGGTTCCGGGCCTTCTGGCCCTTTGCACCAGCCGTCCAAGATATGTATAATAGGGGCCGGCGTGGGCTCCTTCGGCCGACATACGGGATACCGGAGGAGTGAATGCAACTGGAGCTGTTCTCGGTCGGCACCGAGTTGCTCTTGGGAGAGATAGTAGACACTAATGCCGCTTATCTGGCAGACAAGCTGTCCCAGCTGGGGATCAACTGCTTCTACAAGACCACGGTCGGTGACAATATCGCCCGTCTGGCCGGCGCGCTCGACATCGCCCTTCGGCGAGCGGATGGGGTGCTCACTACCGGCGGACTGGGGCCCACGCAGGACGATATTACGGCGGCCGCCATCGCGCAAGTCACCGAACTCCCTCTTGAGGAAGACCCTGCCTCTGTCGAGCATATCCGCAGGATAGCCCTCCAGCGACAGCGGGACCGCGGCTCAGCCGCGCAGTCTGCCGAAGCCAGCCGCACCGCGGCCGGAGAGCGGATGAAGGGCCTGCTCAAACAGGCTCGCCTCCCGCGCGGGGCCACCCCCATCCCCAATCCGGTCGGCACGGCCCCCGGTTTCATCCTGCGCACTCCATACCGCGGCGGCGACCCCAAGACCATCATCTCCCTCCCCGGTCCGCCAGGGGAGATGAAGCCCATGTTCGAGCAAACCGTGGCCCCGTACCTGGCCGAACGGGTGGCGGAGGAGGGGCCCGCGGTGCTGGTGTCCCATCACCTGCGCTTCGCGGACATCGGGGAATCGCAGATTGAGACTGAACTGCGGGACCTCATCACCACCCAAGGCAACCCCACCATCGCTCCTCTCGCCAAGCCCGCAGAGGTGCACCTCCGCCTCGCGGCGCGGGCGGCCACCCGAGAGGAGGCGGAGCGGCTGATCGCCCCGGTGGAGGCGGAGATTCGGAACCGGCTGGGGGCACACCTCTATGGGGTGGACTCTGACACGCTGGAGACAGTTGTGGGACGGTTGCTGCGGCAGACGGGCCGGACCCTGGCAGTGGCGGAGTCGTGCACCGGCGGCCTGATCGGGCATCGGCTGACCAATGTCCCCGGCAGCTCCGAATACCTGCTGGCCTCCCTGGTCACCTATGGCAATCGGGCGAAGCAGGACCTGCTCGGCGTTACCGCGGAGACGCTGTCCGCACACGGGGCGGTGAGCGAGGAGACGGCTGGGGCGATGGCGGAAGGGGTCCGGCGGGTCTGCGGGGCCGACCTGGGGCTCTCCGTAACAGGGATCGCGGGCCCCGGCGGGGCCACGCCGGAGAAGCCGGTCGGGCTCACCTATCTGGGGCTGGCCCACGCGGGCGGCACCGTGGTCGAGCGGCGGCGGCTCCGCGGCGACAGGTCGATGATCAAAGAAAGGGCCGCGCAACTGGCCCTCTATCTGCTCTACCGCCACCTCAAAGGTCTTCCGGGGGTGGAATCATGAGCGACCACATTCGCAGTTTCATCGCGGTGCCCATATCGCCCGAGGTGCGGGAGCAACTCCGCGCCGCCCAGGACGAGTTGCGCCGCGCCGATGCCGACGTGAAGTGGGTGGCGCCGGAGAACTTCCACATCACCCTCAAGTTTCTCGGCGGGGTTACTCCCGACCGGCTGGAGGAGACATGGAAGAGCGTCGTCGCGGCCCTGGCGGGGACAGGGCGCTTCACCATGCGCTTCCGCGGGGCGGGGGCCTTCCCGAGCCCGAACCGTCCCCGGGTGATCTGGGCCGGAGTGAGCGAGGGCGCCGATGACCTCGCCGCCCTGGCAGCGCGGGTGGAGGAGGCCTGTGCCGGCTGCGGCTTTCCATCCGAGGAGCGGCCGTTCCGAGCCCATCTCACGCTCGGGCGCGCGCGGCGGCCCGCTCCCTCGGCCTCGCTGCGCGCAGCGATCGAGGCGCTGGCCGATCGAGACCTGGGGGAGGTGGAGGTCGCGCGAGTGCAGTTGATGAGAAGCCAACTCACGCCGAGCGGCGCTATCTACCAAGTATTGCAGGAACACACTTTGGCCCAGGAGGCCCGATATGCCGCAGAAGAAGACTGACAAGGACAAGAACAAAGGCAACAAGGCCGAGGCTCTGGAGGACGCCATCTCTCAGATCCAGCGCCAGCACGGAGAAGGAGCGATCATGCGGCTGGGGTCATCCCAGCGTCTGGCCGTGGACGTGATTCCCACCGGCTCGCTCAGCCTGGATGTCGCCCTCGGGGCGGGAGGCATCCCCCGGGGCCTGATCACCGAGATCTACGGCAATGAGGGATCGGGCAAGACGACGCTCGCCTACCACCTCATCGCCAGCGCACAGCGGGCCGGCGGCACCGCCGCCTATATCGACGCCGAGCAGCGCATGGACCCGAGTTACGCCAAGGCGGTGGGGGTGGACCTGGACGCCCTCCTCATCTCCCAGCCGCAGACCGGTGAGCAGGCGATGGACATCGCCGACATTCTGGTCCGCTCCGGGGGTCTGGATCTGTTCGTACTCGACTCCGTCGCCGCGCTGGTCCCCAAGGCCGAACTGGAGGGCGAGATGGGGGACTCCCACATGGGCCTTCAGGCTCGGCTCATGTCCAAGGCCCTGCGCAAGGTGGCCCACTCCATCCGGCAGTCCAACACCGCGGGGGTCTTCCTCAACCAGATCCGCGAGAAGATCGGCATCGTCTTCGGCAGCCCGGAGATAACCCCTGGGGGCCGGGCGCTGAAGTTCTGGGCCTCCGTGCGAATCGAACTCCGGCGGGTGGAAACTGTGAAGAAAGCGGGCCAGATCGTCGGCGGCCGCACCCGGGCCAAGATCACCAAGAACAGTGTGGCTCCGCCCTTCCGTCAAGCGGAGTTCGAGATCATCTACGGAACGGGAATCTCCCGTGGCGGGGATCTGCTCGACCTCGGGCTGGAGACGGGGATCGTCACCAAGTCCGGCGCCTTCTTCAGCATGGGCGACACTCGGCTGGGGCAGGGCCGGGAGAACGCCCGCGCCTTCCTCGAGGAGAACCCAGAGATCGCGGGCCAACTGGAGTCGGAGATCCGCCAGCGGGTGGGTCTCGTCTCCGAGCAGGAAGATTCGGGAGATGAGAAGGCCTAGCAAACAGACCACCACGCCCGGGGACGCGCAGCAGGCGCGGGAGAAATGTCTCCGCCTGCTGACCACGCGGGCGCGCTCCCGCCTGGAACTCGAGCAGGCGCTGCGGCGCAACGGCTTCGAGGAGGAGACGGTCGCCGAGGTGCTGTCGGGGCTGGAGCAGGCGGGGCTGGTGGATGACGAGGAATTCGCCCGCCTCTGGGTGGCCGAGCGGCGCTCCTCCGGCAACGGCCGCCGGAAACTCCACTGGGAGTTGCGCCGGAAAGGGATCGCGGAATCCATCATCCGCGATCTGCTGGAACGGGAGGCGGACGACGAGAGCGAACTCCAACAGGCGCTGCGCCTGGCCCGGAAGCGGCTCGCCGGGGAAATCACCCGGGAGCGGCTGGTTCGGGTTCAGCGGCTCCTGGTGAGCCGCGGGTTCGACTACGAGATTGTCGAGACGGCTTTGCAACAAGTTACCTCCGAAAGGACGCCCTCATAGTGGTTTCTATGAACTGCGCAGGCTGGTGCTCGGACATGCAGCCGCGGGCCCGCTCCGGGGCCGCCCTGCGCGCGTTGCTCCCCGGGCTGCTTACCCCCACTGCCTATTCCTGTGATCGTCAGCCCGGCCGAAAACCTTCTCACCCCTCGGTCCGGCCCGGCGCGGCTCCAAGGCGTCGCGCCGTTGGCGGCCGGGCCCGAGCCGCTCGCCTGGCCGAAGGGTGTCATAGAAAGGAAGTGATCAAGCCTTGTTTGGCCCTCTCAACGACATTGCGGTTATGGTATTGGCAGGAGCCCTCGTGCTCCTGGTCGCCTACTATCTGCTGGTCGCCGGTCCTCGCATGCGCCTCCAGCGCAGACGCCGGGAAATGGAGATGGAACTGGAGCAGGCGCGTGCGGAAATCGAGGTCAAGCGCAAGGAGGCCTTGCTCGAGGCGAGAGATGAGGCAAACCAACTCCGCAAGGAGATAGAGCGCGAGACCAAGGACCGGCGGGTCCAACTCCAGCGGGCGGAGCGCCGACTCCACCAGCGGGAGGAGAGCCTGGAGCGCCGGGCGGAGGCGCTGGAGAAGCGCGAGCGCCAGATCCAGAGCAAGGAAGCAGAAGTCGAACGCCTGCGCGAGTTGGCGGAGAAAGAGCGCGAGCATTGGCGAAAGGAGATCGAGCGGGTTTCCGGCATGAGCCTCGAGGAAGCGCGCGGCATCGTGCTCGCCAAAGCGGAGGAGGAAGCGCGGCACCAGGCGGCGGTGCTGCTGGAGCAGATCGAGCAGGAGACCAAGCGCGAGGCGGACCGGAGAGCGCGCCAGATCATCTCTCTGGCCATCCAGCGTTGTGCGGTGGACCAGGTGGCCGAGACCACCGTCTCGGCGGTTCCCCTTCCCTCCGACGAGATGAAGGGACGGATCATCGGCCGGGAAGGCCGCAACATCCGCGCCTTCGAGCAATTGACCGGCGTGGACCTGATCATCGACGACACCCCGGAGGCGGTGGTGATATCCGCCTTCGATCCCATCCGGCGGGAGACCGCCCGCCTTGCCCTGGAAACCCTCATCAGCGACGGCCGGATCCACCCCGGCCGCATCGAGGATGCCGTCAAGAAGGCACAGGCGCTGATGGAGGAGCGAATCCAGGAGGCCGGAGACCGCGCCATTTTCGAGACCGGGGTAACCGGACTCCATCCGGACCTGGTGCGGCTCCTGGGCAAGATGCGCTTCCGGAGCACGCTGGGCCAGAACGCGCTCGACCACTCCATCGAGGTCTCCAACCTCGCCGGGGTGCTCGCCGCGGAACTCTCCGCCAATGAGGCGGTGGCGCGCCGCGCCGGCCTTCTCCACGACATCGGGAAGGCGGTGGACTTCGAGGTGGAAGGCACCCATACCTCGATCGGCGTGGAATTGGCGCGGAGATACCACGAGAGCGAAGAGGTGATCCACGCCATCGCCGCCCACCACGAGGACGAGCCCTTCCGCACCCCGGAGGCGCTGGTGGTGTATGCCGCGGACGCCATTTCCGCCGCCCGACCGGGAGCCCGACGGGAGAGCTTGGAGGGCTACATCAAGCGACTGGACCGCCTGGAGAAGATCGCCCAGTCCTGCCCCGGGGTGGAGCGATCCTTCGCCATCCAGGCCGGCCGCGAGGTGCGCATCCTCGTCAAGCCCAGCGAGGTGGACGACGCCATGGCGAGCGCGCTGGCGCGGGAGATCGCCGAGAAGATCCAGAGTTCGGACCTCGAGTATCCGGGACAGATCAAGGTCACGGTGATCCGGGAGACTCGTTCCGTGGAGTACGCAAAGTGATCCCGCGTGCGTGCTCGTCAGGGAGATCATCTTGAACATCCTGTTGATCGGTGACATCGTCGGCCGCCCCGGCAGAGAGGCGCTGGTCAGGCTGCTGCCGGGGCTGCGGCGCAAGTACAAGGCGGCTTTTGCCATCGCCAACGCGGAGAATGCCGCCGGAGGTATGGGGATCACCCCTGACACCGCCGCCGAACTGATGGACGCCGGGGTTGACGTGCTCACCACCGGCAACCATGTTTGGAGGCACCGAGAGGCGGCGTCTCTGGTCGCCGAGGAGCCGCGTCTGCTCCGCCCCGCCAACTATCCGGCGTCCGCCCCCGGCCGGGGGGCGGCGGTGTTCACCACGTCGGAAGGCCAGCCCGTGGGCGTGCTCAATCTCCTCGGGCGCACTTTCATGCGCCCTGTGGACTGCCCGTTCGTGGCCGCCGACAGGGAAATCGAGGAGATTCGCGCCAAGACACCGGTGATCGTGGTGGACATGCACGCGGAAGCCACCAGCGAAAAACAGGCCATGGGGTGGTATCTTGATGGGCGGGCCTCCGCGGTAATCGGCACCCATACCCACGTGCAGACTGCGGACGAGCGGATTCTGCCCCAGGGGACCGCCTACATCACGGATGTGGGGATGACCGGCCCCAGGGACTCGATTCTCGGCGTGGAGGTGGAACCCATCGTCAGCCGCTTTCTCTCCGGCATGCCGGCCCGCTTCCGGGTGGCCGGGTGGCCGGTGATGCTGAGCGCGGTGGTTATCGACATCGCGCCGGAAACAGGACGGGCAACTTCTATCCAGCGTGTGTTACAATTAGTAGAGGAGCCGCAGACGACCGGCGAGACCCAGCCGGGTGAGTAGAGAGCCGCGGCGACTCGCAGTGGAGATTGACGCCCCGGCAGCAGATTGCCAGGACTCGAATAGCATAGATACTCGATATCGTCAAAGCCCGAGCAAGTGAGATTCAGTGTTCAGGGCACTAGCATAAGAAACAACAGCAGCAGGAGGACTTCGCCAATGGAGGTCCTGCGTGTCTCGTCAAAGTCGAACCCGAACGCAGTGGCAGGCGCTCTCGCCGGGGTGATCAGAGAAAAGGGCGGGGCCGAACTCCAGACGATTGGGGCGGGCGCCCTGAATCAGGCGGTCAAGGCCATCGCCATAGCCCGCGGCTTCATGGCTCCCTCCGGTGTGGACCTCATCTGCCGTCCCGCCTTCGCAGACATCACCGTGGACGGCCAGGAGCGCACCGCCATTCGCCTCATCGTCGAGCCGAAGTGAGTTGCGCCTGCTCCGGCCCCTAGGTCCTGTCGCACATAGCCGGCCGCCGAGGGGCCGCGTGCCCCGGGGCGGCGGGTGGTCGTCATGGGGCAGGCGGAGGCTTCCGTCCGCGCGCTAGGAGATCACCCTCTCCAATCCCACCACCAGTCCCTGCAACCCTCTCACCTTGCGAATCCCCAGCAGCACTCCCGGCATGAACGACTCCCGGCTGATGGAGTCGTGGCGGAGGGTGAGGGTTTGCCCCAATCCCCCGAGGATCACCTCCTGGTGGGCGACCAGCCCCGGCAGGCGCACGCTGTGGATGTGGATTCCCCCGGTCGCGGTCTGGCCCCGCGCCGGCTGGTCGTCCGGCCCGGCCTCGGCAAGGCGGCTTCCCTCCGCATTCGCCATCATCTGCGCGGTGCGCAGCGCGGTCCCGGAGGGCGCGTCCACCTTTCCCGTGTGATGGAGTTCGATGATCTCCGCGGAGGGGAAGTACCGGGCCGCCTGGGCCGCGAACTGCATCATCAGCACCGCCCCGATGGCGAAATTAGGGGCCACCAGGCAGGCCGCGCCGCGCTCCCCGCACAGCGCCTCCAGTTCCGCCAGATCTCCCTCCTTCAGCCCTGAGGTGCCCACCACGCAGGAGACGCCGGCCTGCAGCGCGGTGCGAAGATTCCCCATCACCGCTTCCGGCAGGGTGAAGTCCACCATCACCTCCGGCGAGGAGCGCGCGATCGCCTCCGCCAGCGACTCCACGACCGGCACCGGCTCCCCGCCCGCGACTCCCGCGAGAGCCCCTGCATCCTCTCCCACATGGGCGCGGTCCACCGCGGCCGCCAGGACCATGTCGCTCTCGCCGCACACCGCCCGCACCACCTCGCGCCCCATCCGGCCGGCCGCGCCGGCCACCAACACGCGTATCTCGCCCATGTTCACCCTCTCCCCTCCGGCAGCGGCCCGGCCGCCACCAGCGCGGTCTTTCCCTCTGTGAACGAAGACTCGGCCAACCGATGGACGTCTTCGGCGGTGACCGCGTCCACCCTTTCCGCGATCTCCCGGAACGACCACACCCGCCCCCAGACGATCTCCGACATCGCCAGGTGCTGCATGCGAAAACTGGTGCTCTCCATCGCCAGCGCCAGACCCACCTTCAACTGAGTCTTCGCCCGGTCCAACTCCTCGTCGGTCGGTCCCTCTCGGCGCAGGCGGGCCACCTCTTCCTCCACCAGTTCCATCACCTGCGAGAAAGTCTCCGGGCCCGTCCCCGCCTCCACCGTCAACAGCCCCGCCCCCTCATAGGCTTCCAGGTAGGAGGCGATGTGGTAGGCCAGCCCGCGCTTCTCCCGCACCTCCTGGAACAGCCGGGAGCCGGCGCCCCCGCCCAGGATGGTGTCGAACACTGAGAACGCGTGTCTCTGCTCCTCCCGGCGGCCGCAGCCCGGCGTCGCCAGGCACAGGTGCACCTGCTCGGTGGGCCGGTGGACAAACTCCCGCACCGCGCGGAAGGTCGGCGCCGGCACCGGCGGCGGCCCCTCGCCGCGGGGAAGCCGCCCAAGGCGGCGCTCGGCCAGCCCCACTATCGCATCATGGTCCACCCTTCCCGCCGCGCTGACCACCAGCCGGGAGCCGCAGCAGAGGTGATCGCGACGAGCGCGGACCGTCTCCGGGTCCAGGCCGGCGATGGTGTCCGGTTCGCCCAGCGGAGACCTCCCCAGAGGATGGTCCCCCCACGTCTTGCACAGCAGGAAATCGTGGACCCATTCCTCCGGCGTGTCCTCCACCTGGTGGATTTCCTGGCACACCACTTCCTTCTCCCGCGCCACTTCGCTCTCGGCACAGCGGGACTCCAGCAGCATCTCGAGCAGCAGTTCCAGGGCATCCCCCGCCCGCTCCCCGACGGTGCGGGCGAG
>JALGTT010000032.1 GCA_029821235.1 Candidatus Hebobacteria bacterium
GACGTGATCCCCCACCACCACCGCCTCTGCGGGGTCGCAGCCCAGCGCGGCGAGGGCGCGGCGGACGTGGTCGGGGTCGGGCTTCGCGCGGGGCACATCGTTCCGGCTCAACAGCACATCATACGCACCAAGACGCAGCAGCACCCTCTCCGCCGCGGCCCGGCAGTTGCGGGTGATGAGGGCCACCTTGAGGCCGGCCGCGCGAAGTTCCGCCAGCGCCGTATCGGCTCCGGGAAGGAGGGAAGACGAGCGCGCCCCGTGAATTTCGAGTTTCGCCACCGCGTCCTCCGCGTCCGCGCGGAATCCCTCTCCCCGTTCCCCCAGCGCCCCCGCGATCAGTGCGATCCGCTCCACCACCCCGCGCGGCTCGCTGATCTCCCGGACCTCGGCCACCACCGCGCGCATGGCGTCGAAGTCATACGGACAGGTGGCCACCGTTCCGTCCACATCCAGCACCACCGCCTTGAGGGGAGCCACCGCGGCTAGTCCGGCGCCTTCACCACGAGGGTGGCGTTGTGCCCGCCGAAGCCGAAGGAGTTGGTCATCGCCACCCGCACCTTGGCCTCCCGCGCGGTGTGGGGGACGTAGTCGAGGTCGCACTCCGGGTCGGGGTCGTCCAGATTGATGGTGGGGGGAATCACTCCCTCGGCGATCGCCTTCAGGCAGGCGATGAGTTCGACCGCGCCGGCGGCCCCCAGCAGGTGGCCGGTGACGGACTTGGTGGAACTGCACGGCACCTCCTTGGCGCGGGCGCCCAGCACGCGCTTCAGGGCCACGGTCTCCGCCGGATCCCCGGTGGGGGTGGCCGTGCCGTGGGTGTTCACATAGTCCACGCGGTCGGCGGAGAGGCCGGCATCCTGGAGGGCCTGCTCCATCGATCTCGCCATGCCGTCCCCGTCGGGGCAGGGGGCGGTCATGTGGTAGGCGTCGGCGGTGGCCCCGTAGCCGACGAGTTCGCCGAGCCATTCGGCCCCCCGGGCGCGCGCGTGCTCCATTTCCTCCAGCACCACGATGCCCGCGCCCTCGGCCATCACGAACCCGTCCCGCCCGCGGTCGAAGGGCCGGCTGGCGCGCGCGGGCTCGTCGTTGCGGCGGGAGAGCGCGCGCATGGAGCAGAACCCGCCCACCGCCAGCGGCGAGACCGCGGCCTCGCTTCCGCCGGCGATCATGGCGTCGGCCTGCCCGCGCTGGATGGTCTTCATCGCCTCCCCGATGGCGTGGGCGCTGGTGGCGCAGGCGCTGGCGATGCCGTAGTTGGGCCCCCGCGCGCCGAACTCCATCGCCACCCGGCCGGAGGCCATGTCCATGATCAGCATGGGGATGAAGAAAGGGCTGATGCGATTCGGGCCCTTCTCCAGCAGCACGCGATGCTGAGCCTCCCAGGTATGGGTGCCGCCGATGCCGGAGCCGATCAGCACCCCCACCCGCTCCGAGCCATCACCTTCGATCTCCAGCCCACTGTCCTCGAGCGCCATCTTGGCGGCGGCGACGGCGAGTTGAACGAATCTGTCGCTGTGACGGGCATCCCTGGGGCTCATCCAGGCGGAGGGGTCGAAATCCTTGACCTCGCCGGCGATTCGGGAATCGAAAGCAGAGGCGTCGAAGAGGGTGATTTCCGTGATGCCGGACCGGCCTTCTCGCATTCCCTCCCAGGTTTCATCCGCACCGATGCCCAAGGGGGTGACCGCGCCGATCCCGGTTACCACTACGCGTCGGTCCATGCTACCTCCTGGGGGGTATATCATGCGGCCCGGGCGAGGTCTCTCACCCGGGCCGGACGACACTTGCCCACAGAGGGAGGGGCTACGACCCCGAGCCCTTCTTGGACTCGATGTACTTCACCACATCCCCCACGGTCTTGATGCCGTCGGCGTCCTCCTCCGGGATATCGTCCAGGTCGAACTTCTCCTCGATCGCCATCAGCAACTCGACCAGCGTCAGCGAGTCCGCCCGGAGATCGTCCTCAAACGAGGAATTTGGTGTGATCGTGTTCCGATCCACGTCCAACTGCTCGGCGACCAGTGTCTTGACTTCCTCCAGGATCGCTTCGTCCATGCGCGCCTTCCTCCATCCATGCAACCTAGCGTGAGTTTCTCGACAATGCCGCGAGGCCGCGATTCCGTCCCCGGCCGGCCTCCCGCCTCCTGCCTCGGGGACCGCGTCCCCGCCCGCGAAAACGCGCCTCCGTGCGCCGAAGGCGCTCGTCATATATCACATATGCATCCCCCCGTCAACCTGAATCACTTGCCCGGTGAGGTAGCTTCCCGCGGGCGATGTCAGGAAAGCCACTGCCTCCGCAACATCCTCCGGCCGCCCCAGGCGCTTGAGGGGGATCATCTCGGCCAGTCGCTCTCTTGCCTCCTCGCTCAACTCGTCCGTCATCGGCGAGATGATGAACCCGGGGGCGATGGCATTCACCCTGATTCCCCTGGGGGCCAACTCCCGGGCGAGGCTCTTCGTCAGCCCGATCAGGCCCGCCTTGGAGGCGGCGTAGTTGGCCTGCCCGGCGTTGCCCATCAGTCCCACCACAGAGGCCATATTTACGATGCACCCGGACCGCTGCCGAATCATCACCTTGGCGGCCGCGCGGGCGCAGTAGAAGGCGCCGTCCAGGTTGATCTCCAGCACCAGTCGCCACTGCTCGTCGGTCATACGGGCCACCAGACCATCGCGCGTCACCCCCGCGTTGTTGACGAGCACGTCCAGGCGGCCCAGTTCCCCCACCACCCGTTTGACCATTGCCTCCACCTGGTCCGAGTTGCGCACATCGGCGGTCACCGCCACCGCCTGGCGCCCCATGGCGCGCACTTCCTCGGCCACCTGCTCGATCTCCTCCGCGCCGGCGGGAATGTCGTTGAGGGCGACGTCCATGTCACGCCCCAGCCGCAGGGCTATCGCCCGGCCGATGCCGCGCCGCGCCCCGGTCACCAGGGCGACCGGCGTCGCGCTCTGCTCGCGCTCGGATGAACTGGTCATTTGCCAACCTCCTCCACTACCGCCTCTAGTTCCTCCGGCGTGCCTGCGGGAAGACACCGGATTTCCGCAGATATTCTTCGCATCAGTTTGGTCAGCACCTGCCCCGGCCCCGGCTCCACGAACAGCGCCACCCCGCGCGCCCGCATGATCCGTACACACTCCGTCCACCGCACGGGACTGGTCATCTGGGCGGCCATCGCCCGCCGCGCCGCCTCCGCCTCCGTCACCACTTCCGCGGTGGCGTTCACCACCACCGGCACCAGGGGATCACGAAGGGGAACCCGGGCGACCAGGTCGGAGAACGCACGGGCCGCGTCCTCCATCAGCGGCGAGTGGAAGGCCCCGGACACCCGCAGCGGGATCGTCTTCCCGCCGGCGGCCTTCACCACCTCCCGCAACTCGGCGAGGGCCGACCCCTCCCCGGACACGACCACCTGGCCGGGGGAGTTGTAGTTGGCGGGCACCACCACCCCGGCCCTTTCCGCCTCCCGGCATGCCTTGCCCACCTGCTCGTCGGTCAGCCCCATCACGGCCAACATGCCCCCGGGCCTGCGCTGCCCGGCCTCCTCCATCAGTTCGCCGCGCCGCCGCACCAGCCTCACCGCCTCCTCGAAATCGAGGGCCCCCGCCGCCACCCACGCGGAAAACTCCCCCAGGCTGTGCCCGGCGACCACCGCGGGGCGCACGCCGCGGTTTCTCAGCGCCGCTTCCCAGGCGAGACAGGTGGTGAGCAGGGCCGGCTGGGTGACATCGGTGCGCTCGAGCAGGGCCTCGTCCCCGGTGGTGCAGATCTCCGCCAGGTTCATCCCCAGGATCTCGCTCGCCCGATCGAAGAGAGCGCGCGCCGCGGGGTCCAGAGCGAGCAACGCGGAGGCCATCCCCGGCCGCTGCGAAGCCTGGCCGGGGAAGATGAAGGCGAGCCCCGACGACGCGGCGGACGATCCGCGGTCTCCGCCGGCCGCTACCATCGCAGCACCATCGAGCCCCAGGCGAGGCCCGCGCCGAAGCTGGACAGCAGCACGTGATCGCCCGGCTTGATGCGCCCCTCCTTCACCGCCTCGTCCAGGGCGAGAGGAATGGAGGCGGAGGAGGTGTTGCCATAGCGATCGAGGTTGGTGATGAAGCGCTCGTAGGGAAGATCGAACCGCTTGGCGGAGGCCTCGATGATGCGGTAGTTGGCCTGGTGGGGCACCACCACATCGATGTCCTTCATGCTCAGGCCGGCCTTGGCCACCGCCTCCTCGGAGGACTCGGCCATCGCCCGCACCGCGAACTTGAACACCTCCTGGCCGTTCATGCTCAGATAGTGCTGTCTCCGGGCAAGGGTCTCCGGGGTGACGGGGAGACGGGAACCGCCCGCGGGGATCTCCAGCGCGTGGGCATTGGTTCCATCATTTCCCAGCGCATAGGAGAGCACGCCCCTCCCCTGCTCCACGGGCCCCACCACCGCCGCGCCGGAGGCATCGCCGAAGAGAACGCAGGTGCTGCGGTCCTCCCAGTCGGTGATCTTGGAGAGCGTCTCGGCCGCCACCACCAGGGCATGGTCGTAGACCCCGGTGGCGATCATCTCCCTCGCCACCGCCAGTCCATACACGAATCCCGTGCATCCCACCACCAGGTCGAAGGCGGCCGCGCCCGGGGCTCCGAGCCGGTGTTGCAGCAGGGAGGCGGTGCAGGGGAAGATAGTGTCGGGGGTCACGGTGGCGACAATTATCAACTGGATATCGGAGGCGGCCATGCCGGCGGCATCCAACGCGCGCCGGGCGCTCTCCATGCCGAGATCGGAGGCGGCGGTGTCCGCGTCTGCGATTCGTCGCTCGCGGATGCCGGTGCGGGTTCGGATCCACTCATCCGTGGTGTCCACCATCTTCTCGAGATCGAAGTTGGTGAGCACCTTCGCGGGTGTGAAGGAGCCGGTTCCGATGATGCCAACAGAACGTAGTGATGAATTCAACCGTGCAGCTCGCTCTCTCTTTCCCCGCCCGACCCCACGGCCACCCGGGAGTCAGCGCTCTTCCCGCCGAAGCGGTCCCTCAACGCCTCGATGACCTGCCGATCGGAGAGTTCCTTCGCCACCCGCAGCGCGCTCGCCACCGCGCTGGCGTTGGAGCGGCCGTGGCCGATCACCACCACGCCATTCACGCCCAGCAGCAGCGCGCCCCCGTGGGAGGCGTAGTTGAGTTCCCGCGCCAGCCCCCTCAGCGCCGGCCGGCAGAGCAGCGCGCCCAGACGACTCCTCCAGTTCGACGCCAGGGAGTCCTTGACCATCTCGAAGAAGAGTTCCGCGTATCCCTCCACCGTCTTCAGCAACACGTTGCCCGTGAACCCGTCGCAGACCACCACCTCCACCTTGCCTCTGGCCACGTCCTGCCCCTCGATGTTGCCGACGAAATTGAGTTCCGACTCCTGCAGCAACGGCAGCGTCTGCTTGATCAGCGCGTTCCCCTTGGAGGGTTCCTCTCCGATGCTCAACAACCCCACCCGCGGACGATCCGCCTGGAGCATGCACCGGGCATATTGCTCGCCGATGCGCGCGAAGGCCAGCAGGTGCTCCGGCCGGGCGTCCACGGTGGCCCCCACGTCGAGCACCACCGCTCTCCCGCGGCGGCTCGGCAGGAGAGAGGCGATGGCCGGCCTCTCCACGCCGGGCAGCAGCCCCAGCCTCACCAACGCGGCCCCGGTGACGGCCCCGGAGTTTCCGGCGGACACCACGCCACAGGCGCGGCCCTCTTTCACCAGGTTGACGGCCACCATTACCGAGGAGTCGCGCTTGCGCAGCAGCGCTTGCCCCGGGGATTCGTCCATGCCGATGATTTCGCCGGAGTGCACCACCTCGAGACCCGGCGGGTGGTGATGCTTGGCCAACTCCGCCTTCAGCCGCGCCTCATCGCCCACCAACACCACTGGAATGGAATACTCCCTGGCCGCCCGCACTGCGCCGGCCACCGTCGCCTCGGGGGCTCGGTCCCCTCCCATGGCATCCAACGCCACTGGTCTCGTCGCACTCAATACCGCGCGCCTCCCGCAGTCTCACCCGCGGCCCGCACTGGTGTCTCCCTCTTCCGACCGCGTGCCCTTTTCCTTACCTCCACCGTTACCACAACCCCCGCTGCCGGCCATATAGGAATTCGGAGCCCGGGCCCAGGCCGGGGTGCCGCCTGTGGGCACGGTGTCCCGCGTCGGTGGGGCCGGTCTGGAGCCGCGGGCCTCGGCGGCCGGCGCCTGGAGGCAGGAGAAAAGTCAGCTTCGTCCTCGATGGACGTGAGGCTTGATCTCCACCACCTGCCGCCCCGCATAGTTCCCGCAGGCCGGGCAGGCTTGATGCGCGAGCTTGAGCGCCCTGCAATCGGGGCAGGGGATCAAGTTCGGCGCCTTCGCCTTCCAATTGGCTCGCCGCTTGTTCTGACGGCTTACTGAATGTCGTCTCTTTGGTAGTGGCACGACTTCCTCATCCTTTCAACTGTCTCCCGGGGCCGACCACACTCCACGCCCGCTCAATCTCTCCGCGCGCCGCCCTTCAGGAGCTCGCCGAGCTTCGCCCATCTCTCATCGCCCGGGGCGACCGCACACTCGCACTGAGCGAGGTTCAGGTCCGCCCCGCACTGAGGGCAGATGCCGCGGCAGTCCGGCCGGCACAGGAACGACATCGGCATGCCGGCCACCACCTGCTGTCTCACGAATTCGTGTGCGTCCAGCACATAGTCGCTGATGGCGGCCAACTCGGGTTCGTCCCGGTCAATCGTCTGTATATCGTCGCCCGCGCCCTCGGAGGCGAACTCCTCCTCGATCTCAAGGTCCATCTCTTGCTCGCCCTCGGACAGGCAGCGGACACAGGTGAGCTTCAACGTGGCCCGCAATCGGCCCCTGATCAACAGCAGCGAGCCAGCGTTCTCGACGGTCAACTCCCCGGTCACCGGGCCGACGCAGGCCGCTCCCTCGGAGGCGCGAATACGCTCGGAGATGGCGAACCGTCCCCGCGCGCCCGGCGTGCCTGCGATGTTGGCGAGGTCAATCTTCAAACTTGCTCACCGTTCCTCGACACCCACCGCAGAACCGGGCCCGGCGCCGCCACACGGAGGCATGCCAGCCCCGGCAGGGGTCCGGCCCTGCGCTATTGCATCATAGGCGGGCACGGCAAGCGTGTCAAGTTCGACGCGTAGGCGGGCACGGCAAGCGTGTCAAGTTCGACGCGGTCTGCGCCCTGCAGAGAGCCGTCACCCCCTGATTCGCGCCACCGCGCGCGGAACGGCACACCCGCGCGCCGGTTTCTCCCTGAGCCTGGCCTGGGGGCCGAAGACCAACGACAGCCACCATGTGGGCCACACTGAGCGCGGGGGGAACGCCCGGCGTTGGTATCCGGCCAGATGAAATGTGGAATAACACAGTAGTCACAGGGGAGCGCAGATTTCCCCCGTTCCGGGCAAATCGCGCTCCGGGCAACGGCAGCGCGGGATTCAATAGTGTGCCTTCGCCTTCGGGCCGCAGCCACTGCGGCTGCGGAGTATGAGTCCGAGCGAGGCGAGGGCGGCGGCCGGGGTTCACGTTCGGGGACAACGACGAATGGCGCCGGGCGGAGAGCCGCCGGGCGGCTTGTCCCACGCTGCTGTTCGCGGCAACACGCGCGGGCCGAGTCGCCGCGCAGGCAGGTTAGGAGGCCATGCGTAAGGACTTCTCTGGGATCGGCGCAGTCTCCATGGTCGCTTTCTTCTTGGCCGCCACCGTGGTGTGTCTGCAGATCGTGCACAGCAAGGCGCTCCCCCCGTGGCCCTTGCCCGCGGGCGTAATCTGGATGTTGGAGATCGCGCTCTTCGGCGTCACCGTCTACGCCTGGCGCCGGGCGATCGCACTGGGGCCGTGGCTGCTGGCGATCGGCGCGGCGATAGTGGTGCGGCTCGGCATCACCCATGCCTCCGCATTCGCCTACTCGCTGTTCGACCCCACCGTCACCCACCAGTTGGCATTGAGTGAGATGAACGCCAGTTTGCCGCGGCTGTGCACCGCGTTCTTTGCCCTGGTGGTCCTCTATCCGCTTCGCTCCTTCCTGCCGGAGAAACTGGCCCAGCCCAAGACGCGCACGCGCTCCGATTCGCCGGCCGTAGCGTTTGCCTTTCAGAATACGCCGACCGATGGAGCAAATGATCCCGCGCTCTGGTTCGTAAGAGGCGAAGAGAAGATCCCGGTCTGGCTGGATGCGCAGCGGGGAGGCGACGGGGACGCGAGCGTCGCCACCCCGGTTGTGAGCGAAGAGATCGAGGGAGACGTGGATCTCCCCGTGCGCGACGTGCTGGCTCAGATCCCCCAGGAGTTCGTCTCCGAGAAGGCGGAACGCCTGGATGGGAGCGAGGTGGTCTCGCTTCCCCTCGCCACCATCCTGCCTCAACTCCGAGAGGCGCGCATCGTGATTCGCTTCGACGAGCTGTGCGAGAGGCTGCCGGACGGACTGATCGACGTCTCCGAGACGCGCCGGCTGGAGGAGGCGGAGACGCCGCTGGTGTTGCTTCCTCTGGAGTTGGTGGTGCCCAGGCTGCCGGAGGGCATACTGGTGCTTCCGCCCCCCTCGCCGCCCGCGTGGGCCAAACTCGAATTGACCGACAAGGTGGTATTCGCCCGCACGTAGCGGCACCTCGGAACAAGGAACCTGCTCCCATGGCTTCTGTCAACTATGCGCTGAAAGAAATCGTGTGCAAGATCGTGTACTACGGTCCCGGCATGTGCGGCAAGACCACGAACCTCCAGCACATCCACCAGCACACACAACCGGACAAGCGCGGCAATATGGTCTCGCTGGCGACCCCCGGAGAGCGCACCTTGTTCTTCGATTTCCTCCCTCTGGAGGCGACCCAGGTGCACGGGTTCCGGACCAAGTTCCAACTCTACACCGTGCCGGGGCAGGTGATGTACAACTCCACCCGCAAACTGGTGCTGAGAGGGGTGGACGGCGTGATCTTCGTGTGCGACTCCCAGTGGGAGAAGACGCGAGAGAATCTGGAGAGTTTCCGCAACCTGATCGAGAACCTCGGCTCCTATGGATACTCGCTGGAGACCACTCCCTATGTGGTGCAGTACAACAAGCGCGACCTTCCGAACATCGCGCCGGTGGAGTACCTGCGGTATCTCATCAATCCCCGCCAGGTGCCTGACTTCGAGGCGATAGCCATTCACGGGGAGGGGGTCTTCGAGGCGCTGAGCGAGATCTGCTCGCTGGTGCTGGCCAACATCACCCACAAGCAGAAGGTGGGAATTGCCTGAGGCAAATGACCTATGGCGCTGAGCGGAACATTCGAGGACATCAGTTTCGGCGAATTGCTCCAACTCCTGAACGTGGGCCACAAGAGCGGCCGGCTCACGGTCTGGCGCGGCAGGGGGGACGAGAAGGCGGAGATCTTCATCCAGGACGGTGAGGTGGTGCGCGCCGTGTCCCGCCGGGAGCGGGGACCGGAGGTGGTCTACAGGATTCTGGGCTGGAGCGACGGGGAGTTCTCCTTCGAGAGGCGTCAGGAGACGGTGATCCGCGAGATCACCGAGAGCACGGAGCACCTGATTCTGGAGGGGATGAAGCGGTACGACGAATGGCAGCACCTGGAAGAGGAGATGCCGGATATGCACGTGGTGCTGCGTCAGCGCGCCTATGCGGTGAATGCCCGCCTGGAGGAATTGTCCCCCGAAGCGCAGACCGTGCTGAGATTGGTGGACGCGCGCCGTAATGTGGCAACCATCATCCGGGAGAGCGGCCTGCCGCCCACGGACGCCTTCAAGGCGGTTACCGAACTGCTGGTGGAGGGATTTGTGGAAGAATGGACACAGGGCACTCTCGAGGGAGATGTGCTTGCGGCCAGGGATCGTCTGCCTGAGCCGGAGGGAGCAATTGACTTCAATACCGACTCATACTTCTCCTCCAAACGGCGGCTTTCCGAGCAGAAAGGGATGGCGGGCTCGGCGCTTGCCGGCGATATCCGCAAGACCGACCCGTCGCGGACGTGAGCGATGAATCACGCAATCATCATGGATGACGAAATGAGGAGAGCGGGCGGGCCGGTGCACGCCGCGGCTGGCTGCCCTGCAATCACCAACGCGCGAAGATCAGCACCAGCGCAGGGGATGTGATCAATCATGGGCATCTTGGGCAAACTTGTATCGAGATCCAGCGCCGTGGGGCTGGACATTGGCAGTGCCGGCATCAAACTGGTGCAACTCCAGCGCACCAAGGACGGCGTGGCGCTGCACAAGGCCGGCAGCGCCCCCACTCCGGCGGGAGCGATGAAGGCGGGCGTGATCGTGGACCCGCTGGCCACCGCGCAGGCGGTGCGCTCGCTCCTGGAGGCGCTTCAGATCGAAGGAGGTCCGGCGGTGGCGGGGGTGGCCGGCCCCACCGTAGTGGTGAGAGAAGTGCCTCTTCCCTCCATGTCCGACCGCCAGTTGCGCAAGTCCATCCAGTGGGAGGCTCGCAACTACATCTCCTTCCCGGTGGAGGACAGCGTGGTCGAGTTCGAAGTCCTGGACCGGGAGATGGAGGGAAACGCCGGCCAGATGAAGGTGATGCTGGTAGCGGCCCCCAGGGACATGGTAGACAGTCAGGTGGAAACGCTCGAACTCGCCGGTCTCGAGCCGATGGCGGTGGAGACTCAGCCTTTTGCCATCATGCGGGGGTTGTCCGCCACCAACGGCCACTACCAACTGACCGGGGAGACGACCGCCGTGCTCGAGATGGGGGCCTCTTATACGGAGATCACCATCATCAAGGGCGGACAGTTCGTACTGAGCCGGATGATTCCCATCGCCGGCAACGCCTTTACCGAAGCCATCAAGACCGCGCTGGAGATTTCGACTGAGGAAGCCAACGAACTGAAGGAAAAGGCGATGCGGGTGGTCCTCAGCGAGGAAGAGCGCGCTACCCTGGACCCGGCCGCGCAGCAGGCGAGCCGGGCGATCGAGCCTCATCTGGATGAGGTGATCAGAGAGCTCCGCCGCTCTCTGGCCTACTACGACTATCAACAGCAACAGCCCGACGCCACCGCCGGAGACCTGGGCGTCGCCCAGATCCTGCTCAGCGGCGGATCGGCCAGGCTGCCGGGGCTTCTCGAGTACTTCCAGGCCCAACTCGGGGTGCCGGTATCAGTAGTTAACGTATTCGCCCAAGGCGAGGTGCAGGCCAGGGGCGTGAACCAGGAATACCTGGAGGCCCAGGCCCCGTCCCTGTTGGTGGGTACGGGGTTGGCCTTGCGAGAACTGCTGTTGGACGCGCCGAAGGACTCTGGGTCGCCGGAGGATCACCAATGACCGTATGTGACATCAACCTGATTGCGGCTCGCCGCAGACAGAAACAGCAGGCCCTGGCGCTGATGCGGCTGGCGGTCTATTCGCTGATCGCCATTTCGCTGGGGATGCTCATCCTCTATGGGTACGCGGTGGTGGAAAGCCGGCGGATGCTGGGCGAGATTCAGAACTACGACGCCCAGTTGGCCGATCCGAAGTTGACGGAGAGCATGGAGCGGGTGACGTTCCTAGAGACCAAGATCGCCGACCTGGAGCCCCGCGTCGAGTTGCTCCAGAAGGTGCACGACAGCGAGCAGGCGTGGATTCGCATCCTTCAGGATGTCGCGGCCTGCCTGCCCCCCGGGACCTGGATGACCGAGTTCAGTTCTCAGCGGGTGGACAAGGGACAATCCATCTCTATCAAGGGCATGGCGGCCAAACAGGCGGATGTCGGGGAATTCATGCTCGCCCTGGACAAGCCCTCCTGGAGCGATGTCCCCCGACTGGGATTCAGCCAAGTCACGGGACGCCAGGACGCCTGTGACCTCTTCAACTTCGAGATCACCGTGCCCCTGACCAAGAACATCGGGAGTGACCTGAAATGAAATCCGGCCCCGACCGCAAGGTAATACTCGCGCTGGTGGCGATCGCCGCGCTCTGCGTGATCGGCCTCGGCGCCAGCCTCTACCGCCACAAGGCAGCCCATCTCTCGCGCCTGAAGGACGAACTGGCCGAGAAGAAGCAGAAGTTGCAGGAGGCGAAAGACAAGATCGCCGCCAGGCCGGACCTGGAGGCGCGCTTCGCGGAGTTGGAGGACCAACTCGCCGTACTGGAGCCGGCTCTCCCGGACGCGGCCTACATCCCCACCTTCCTGCGCCAGATCGAGAATCTGGCCGTGCAGACGAACAACCACATTCTCATGGTCCGCCCCAAGGAGCGCCCCAAGAAGAAGGGCGGCAAGGCGGTGAAGATCGACAACGAGACGGGAGAGGTGATAAAGGAAGACTCCAGCAAAGGCAAGAAGGCGTCTTCCGGCAAGAACGGCGAGGGAGAGGAAGCGACCAAACTCCCCTACGACAAGATGGACATCGAAGTCAAGATCAAAGGGACCTATTGGAGCATCGTTGCCTTCCTGGAGGAATTACAGAAATTCCCGAAGATGATCTCGGTGAACGACATTGCGTTCAGCCCGGAGCGCGCGGGACGGTCCGATCAAGGACCGAACGCGGAAATCGAGGCCACCATGTCGCTGACGGCAGTGGTCATGAAGGGAGGCAAGGGATGAACCGGCAAACCAGGGAGATCGGGCTGTTAGTGATAGCCCTCTTGGTGCTCGGCTTCTCCCTCTTCACCATGCTGCGGAGGTCGTCCCCGCCCGCGGCCAGGGAGCAGCCGAAGCCCGCCGTTCAGGCGGACCGCCAGGACCGGCAGGCGGCCAAGGACAAGGCTGACCAGGAGCAGGCGGGCGCGCTGGCCGAGGGAGAAGTGCGCAACCCGTTTGCGGCTCCGCCGGATGCACCCGCAGAGGCAGCGCCGGAGGCGGTCTCCGCGCCCCCGGAGACCCCCCAGCCGGCCGATAGCAAGCCGGCCGCGGAGGCGGCCCCGGGCGCGGAGGCGGCTCCCGAGGGCGAAAAGGAGCCCACTATCAGCCTCGCCGGCATTGTTACCGGACAGCCAAGTGTGGCAGTAATCTATCAAGGCGACCAGCGCCGCTACGCGCGTGTGGGAGATCAAGTCGGGGATTACCGCGTCCAGAGCATCGGGCGCCAAGAAGTGGTGCTTGTCGGACCGACAGGTAAACTCATCCTTCGGATGGGAGGGAGGCAGTAACGCCATGAGCAGCAAGCAGCCCCACGACGGGCGGAAGGCCCGTCGCACAACGACCAGTCTGCGCGTCCTTGGCCGGGCGCGCGGGGCAGTGCGCAATGCCACACTTATCGGCCTCGCCATAGTGCTGGTCCTGGCGATGGCGACGGGGGGGGCTCTCGCCAATGGCCATGCCAAGCCCAACGCAACGGGCTCATCCTACCAGGGATCGAATCATGTGGCCAGCCGGGGAGGCCCGGGCGCTCCGCCCGCCTCCAGCGCTCGCTTTACCCTGGAGTTCGTGGATGCGGAGATCGCGGACGTGTTCCAGGCCCTGGCCACCCAGAGCGGCGTGAACATCGCCGTCAGCGGCAGCGTGACCGGGAAGACGACCCTCCGGCTCCGCAACGTCACGCTGGAGCAGGCGCTCACCATCGTCACCAAACTCAACGGCTATGACTACGCCTGGGTGGAAGCCGCCTACGTGGTGGGGACTCCCGAGGAAGTGAGGGCGATGCGCGTGGCCGACCTGCGGACCTCGGTGGTAGTGTTGCAGCACATCGAGCCGGAGGTCGCCCAACAGGTGTTGAGCAAGATGACGCCCGAGGTGACGGTCTCCACACAGAAGGGCTCCAGCAGCATCCTGCTGCTCGCCCCGGAGGCCTCTCTCGCCAAGGCGGAGCGGACCCTGGCCCAGATCGACGTTCCCTCGCGGCCCTCCGCTCCAACCACTGAGTTGGTGAGGATCCGCTACCTGAAGGCCGCCGAAGTGCGCGACATGATCGCCGCCGCGCTGCCCGACGTTACCGTGCAGGAAGGCCCCCAGGAGAACAGTCTCCTCATCACCGCCAACGGGAAGCAGTGGGAGTCGGTTCGGTCGTTGATCTCGGCCTCCGACGTGGCCCCGCCGCCCTCCCAGGCCGCGCAGGCCTACTACCAGGTGAAATACACCAGCCCGCAGGAGTTGCAGAAGACCTGCTGAGCGCCCCGCAATACGGAGGCGGCACCGGTGGAGGGGGAGCCTCCAAGACGGAGGGCGTGGAGATGGAGGCCGCCCCGGTCACGCACCTGATTCTGTCGGGTGGTTCGTGGACGGTGGAGCGAGGCCTCAAGCTGGCGAGGGAACTGGACCGGGCTCCCCGCCAGGTGCGCATCAACGCCATGATAACCGAAATCAGCCGGGAGGACAGCCTTCAGTTGGGAATTGACTGGAGCGGCGCGGGCGAGGCGCCCGGCCTGGGCGACACCGGCGTTCCGGTGACC
This sequence comes from Candidatus Hebobacteria bacterium, assembly GCA_029821235.1. Classification (GTDB taxonomy): domain Bacteria; phylum Armatimonadota; class Hebobacteria; order Hebobacterales; family Hebobacteraceae; genus S016-27. Next base: position 14,299 of record JALGTT010000032.1, read on the forward strand.
ATGGGCGAGTATCCGCCGGTGAACATCGACGACTCGGGCGCTGCCACCCCTGGCAACACCGATCTGCCCCGCGGTCTGGAGATCGGGAAGATCCAGCGCGGCTATCTTCAGTGGACCGCGAGCATCCGCGCCCTGGAGCAGCAGGGCCGGGCCCGCATCCTCTCCAACCCGAGCGTGACCACCCTCGACGGAAGGCAGACCAGCCTCCACACGGGTGAGACCTACTACTACGAAGTGGCGATCGCCGCGGCGACCACGGGCGGCATCGTCAAGGACATCCGAACCTTCAACGTGGGGGTCACGCTGGACGTGAACCCGCGGGTGAACGAGAACGACGAAGTCACTCTCACCATCGCGCCCACCGTGGCCGCCCTGAAGGGCACCACGGTGGCGCAGCTGCCCATCGTCACCGAGCGGGCGGTGGTCACCACGGTGCGGGTGAAGAGCGGCGAGACGGCCGTGTTGGCGGGGCTGATCAGCGACGGCGAGCTGGTCACGCTGAAGAAGGTGCCGTTCCTGGGCGATCTGCCGCTTCTGGGCGAGTTGTTCAAGAGCCGGAAGCGGGTGCCGACCCACCAGGAGATCCTGATCTTCGTCACCCCGACCATCCTGGACTGAGCGGCCGTCAGCCCAGTTTGTTCACTATGGCGACAGAGCGAATCACGGAGACGATGCGCATGTGGCTGACAACCTGTTCGTCCGCCGAAGTTCGCCGGAGGCGGACGAAGGCGTAAACATGGAATAGACGATATTGGACCGACGAAGGGGCCCGACCCCGCGCGGTCGGGCCCCTTTCTTGTCTGTCAGCACAGCCGGCGGAGAGGGAGATGAGGAGCGAGCGGCAGCCGATAGGGAGCGGTTCACGCGGAGATGATGTGCCCGTTCTCAGTGCGATAGCTGGAACCGGCGCATCCGTCCCATGAAGACAATCCCCCGTGCCCCGGTTTCTGTCGTCCTGATGGACAGGAATAGGTGGCGCACGCGATGGGCCGGCAGAAAATTCCGCGGCGGATGCGTTGCGCGCTGGCAAGGGAAAAATGGAGACCAGAACAGTCCTGGACATAATCAGGGAAGTGACGGATGTCTCGCCCGAGCAGTTGAAGAATGCGCTCGAGGTGCAGAAGGAGACGCGGGATCCGCTGGCCCAGGTCCTGGTGAACATGGGGCTCATCTCCGAGAAGGAGAAGGCGCGCATCCTGAGCCGCCAGTGGGGGATTCCCTACGTGGACCTGTCGGAGCAGCAACTGGACAAGGAGCTGCTGAAGATCTTCCCGATGCATCTGCTTCAGAGGTGGAAGGCGGTGCCCATCGGCCGCAACGGACCGCGGCTGACGATGGCGATGGTGAATCCGCTGGACGTGTACGCGATCGACCAAATGCGGCTGGTGGCGGGGACGGACATCGAGTCGGTGATCGCCACCCCGGACGACGTGGCGGCGGCGCTGGGGCAGTCGGTGTCCACCACCGAGGAGATTGGGGCCGCTCTCCAGGAGATGTCCGAGGAACTGGGAGGTGGAGGGGACCCGGGCGCGGACATCGAGCTGGAGGAGAAGCAGCGGGAGGAGGACCTCAGTGCGGACCAGTTGCGGGAGATGGTGCAGGACGCGCCGGTAGTGCGGCTGGCCAACCTCATCATCCGGCAGGCGATCAAGGACAAGGCAAGCGATATCCACATCCAGCCCGACGTGAACCGCGTGCGCATCCGATTCCGCATCGACGGGATCCTGCACGACACGATGACGGTGCCGAAGCGGGTGCAGGCGCCTCTCATCTCCCGCATCAAGGTGATGGCCGACATGGACATCGCGGAGAAGCGGGCTCCGCAGGACGGCCGCATCTCGCTGAAGATGAGCGGGCGGGAGTACGATTTCCGGGTGTCGAGCAACCCGGGGGTGCACGGCGAGAAAGTGGTGATGCGGATCCTCGACAAGCGGGGGATTCAGGTCAACCTGAATCAGCTGGGGATACCGCAGACGATGCTGGAGGAATTCGAGGAACTGATCCACCGAAGTTACGGCATCATCACCGTGACGGGGCCGACGGGTTCGGGGAAATCAACAACACTGTACTCAGTGCTCAACAGCTTGAACAGCCCGGAGAAGAACATCCTCACCATTGAGGATCCGGTGGAGTACCAGTTGCCGGGGCTCACCCAGACCCAGGTGAACCCGCGTGCGGGGGTGACCTTTGCCAGCGCCCTGCGCGCCTTCCTGCGCCAGGACCCGGATATCATTCTGGTGGGCGAGATCCGGGACAAGGAGACGGCCCTCATCGCCACCGAGGCCGCGCTGACCGGACACCTGGTGTTCAGCACCCTGCACACCAACGACGCGCCCACCGCCGTGGGCCGCATGATCGAAATGGGAATCGAGCCGTTCCTGGTGGCTTCATCCGTGATCGGGGTGCTGGCCCAGCGCCTGGTGCGGGTGATTTGCCCGGAATGCAAGGAGGCCTACACCCCTCCCGCGGAGGCGTTCCGGCGTCTCAACCTGGCGATGGACACGGACTCGGTGACCTTCTACCGGGGCCGGGGATGTGACCGATGCCGAGGGACGGGGTATAAGGGGCGAATCGGCGTGTTCGAGTTGATGGTGATGAACGACCACATCCGCGAGTTGGTGCTGAAGAAGGCGCCGGCCCATCGCATTCGGGACGAGGCGCTCGACGCGGGCATGACCACGCTGCGGCAGGATGCCATGCAGAAGGTCCTGGAGGGCATCACCACCATGGAGGAGGCACTGAGAGTTGTCTACACAGGTTAAGATCAAACCCAAGGGCCGCATGAGAATCGAGGACTACGCCCTCGACGAACTGCTGGCACTCGCAGTGGAGCGCCGGGCGTCGGACCTCCACATCACCGCCGGACTGCCGCCGATGCTCCGGGTGGACGGCCGCCTCCAGCCGCTCAACTTCGAGCCGCTGGAGCCGGTGGAGACCCAGCGACTGATCTACAGCACCCTCAGCGATCACCAGATCAGTTCCTTCGAGTCCACCCACGAACTGGATTTCTCCTACGGGATCAAGAATCTGGGGCGCTTCCGCGTCAACGTCTACATGCAGCGGGGCGCGGTGGGAGCCGCCTTCCGGCTCATCCCCAAGCGGATTCCCGGGTTCGAGGAACTGGGGCTCCCTGGGGTGGTGCAGAGCCTCGCCTCCCGCACCAGCGGCTTGATTCTCGTCACCGGCCCCACCGGGAGCGGCAAGTCCACCACTCTCGCCTCCATCATTGACTACATCAACGGGAACCGAAGTTGTCACATCGTCACCATTGAGGACCCGATCGAATACCTGCATATCCACCGCCGGGCGATGGTGAACCAGAGGGAACTTGGCTCCGATACCTTCCAGATCGCCGCCGCCCTCAGGTCGGTGGTGAGGGAGGACCCGGACGTCATTCAGATCGGGGAGATGCGGGACCTGGAGACGATCGACGCCGCGCTCAAGATCGCGGAGACGGGCCACTTGGTGCTGGCCACCCTCCACACCCGCAACGCGCCCCAGAGCATAGACCGAATTGTCGACGTCTTTCCCTCCCACCAGCAGGAGCAGATCAAGGTGCTGCTCGGCAGCACCTTGGAGGCGATCATCGCCCAGCAACTCCTGCCCAAGGCCACCGGGACCGGCCGGGTGCTGGCGGTGGAGGTGCTGGTGGTGACCGCCGCCGTGCGCAATCTCATCCGAGAGGGCAAGACCCACCAGATATACTCCGTGATGGAGACCGGCGGGGATCAGGGAATGCAGACCATGGATCGGTCCCTCGCCCTGCTGGTCCGTCAGGGAATGGTGACGGCGGAGGAAGCCGCCTCTCACGCCGTGGACTACGACAACTACCGCCGCTGGCTGTCCCACCTATGATGCGGGCCTCGGGTGGCGCGGATTGGCTTGCGACGGGCTGTGAGATAATGGTCAGAATACGGAATAGACTCTTGGCCCCCCTCGCGGGCCGTCCGCGCCCCAGGAGTTCTCCTGGGCGTCAGTGGGGCAGTGCGACTCCCACGGGGAGCGATGTTGAGCCAGAGGGAGAGAAGCCGTGGCTACGTTTCGGTATAGCGCCATTGACCCGTCCGGCCGCACGGTGGCCGGAAGCCTGGAGGCGGACAGCGTGGAAGTGGTCCGCGCCAAACTCGCGGAACTTCGCTATCACATTCTGACCATCCGGGAATCCCGTTCGCAGGCCAATCTCAAGGGGTTCTTCAACAACCTTCAGCGGGTCAAACTGAAGGATCTGTCCGTGTTCAGCCGGCAGTTCGCTACGATGATCGACGCCGGCCTAAGCGTGGTCAAGTGCCTGGACATTCTGGAGAAACAGAGCCGCAACCCCAAGTTCAAGGAAGTCATCGGCCAGGTGAAGCACGACGTCGCCGGTGGCAGCAGCCTCACGGAGGCGCTCAGCAAGCATCCGCGGATATTCTCCAACCTGTTCATCAACATGATCCGGTCCGCCGAGATGGGAGGCATCCTGGACCAGGTGCTGGCCCGTCTCGCCACCTTCCTGGAGAAGGAACAGGAGACGCGCAACAAGGTGAAGTCCGCCATGACCTACCCGGCCGTGGTGTTCACCTTCGCCATGCTCATGCTGTTCGGATTGCTCTTCTTCGTATTGCCGAAATTCAAGGTGATCTTCGATACTATGGGGCTGAAGCTCCCCCTTACCACGAAGTTGATGCTCAACTTCTCCGACTACTTCAAGCAGTATTGGTACGTGGCCGCCGTCCTGCTCATCGTCTCCGTGATTGCGGTAAAACTGTTCGCCCGCACGGAGAAGGGACGGTACGCGATCGACGCCATGAAACTGAAGTTCCCGATCTTCGGCGATCTGATCATGAAGACCTCGGTGGCGCGGTTCGCGCGCACCTTCGGCACCCTCATCAGTTCCGGCGTGCCGGTGCTGAGGGCGCTGGAGATCGTGGGCGACACCGCCGGCAACCGCGTCATCACCGACACCATCGTCCGCGCCCGCAACAGCATCAAAGAGGGCGACCGCATCAGCGCCCCCCTCTTCGGAAGCAAGGTATTTCCGGTGATGGTGACACAGATGATCGCGGTGGGCGAGGAGACCGGCCGGCTGGACGCGATGCTGGTGAAAGTCGCCAACTTCTACGACGAGGAAGTGGATGCCACCCTGAAGGCGCTCACCTCCTTGATCGAGCCGTTGATGATCGTCGGTCTGGGGATGATCGTGGGCTTCATCGCCGTTTCGGTGATCTCCCCCATCTACTCCCTGGTGGGATCCCTCGGGGGCTGAGAACGCCCTCGTTTGGATCGGGCGAGAGGATGTCCGTTCTCGCCCCATAGAGACGATCGGTCGTCGATGGCGCACCCGGCAGCCCGGGGGGCCGTCGGCGCACATCCGGAAGGAGGCGAAAGCCCCGAAGCCGAAGATGCCAGGTGACTCGGGGTAAAGGCGACATGGCAAGGGCGAAAGACAAGGCTGCGGCGCGGGCGGAGATAGATGCTCTCGTCCGGCGCTACCGGCAGACCAAAGAGACCACTATTCGAAACCGCATCATCTCTCAGCACATGTACCTGGTGCAGACGGTGGCCCGTAAGTTCGCGGGCCTGGGCGAGTCCCACGAGGACTTGCTCCAGGAAGGTGCGATGGGCCTCATCAACGCGGTGGAGTTGTACGATCCCGACCGCGGCGTCCAGTTCTCCACCTACGCCACCCACCTGGTGGACGGGCAGATCCGGCACTACCTGCGGGACAAGGGAAAACTGATCAAGCAGCCCGCCTGGGTGCAGGAACTCACCACCAAGATCATCAAGGCGACCGACGCGCTCACCCAGGAGATGAACCGACAGCCCACCATCGAAGAGATCGCGGAGCGCATCAAGTCCAGGCCGGAGACGGTGCAGAAGATCCTCGACGCGCGCGAGCGCTCGAAAGTCGCCTCCCTGGACGCCGCCCACAGCGATGACGACGGCCAGGCCCCCGCCGTGGACCCCGAGAAACTGGTCACCGAAGGGCCGGACGACGCTCACCTGCCCATCGAGGACCGCATCTTCCTGCGGGACGCGATCTCCCGGCTCAAGGACCTGGAGCGCAAGGTGGTGCATTACTTCTACTATCTGGACCTGAACCAGACGGAGATCGCTCGCAAGTTGGGCATTTCGGTCAACTACGCCTCGTATCTCCTGCGCGGCGCAATCGCCAAACTGAAGAGGAGCTTCGAGGCCCAGGAGCAAGCCGCCATGGCCGCCTCCAACCCCGGCAACGGGAATCCGCGAGAGGATGCCTATTCCCTCTCGTCTCGCCCGGCCCCCACCGACCGATTGACCAAACTCGCCACTGCGGACTATTTCCGGGAGCGGCTGGACCAGGAACTGGAACGCGCGCGGCGCTATCCGCAACAGTTCTCGCTGCTGCTGATCGCCCCGGATCAGAAGTTGGCCGACGACACACTGGCCGCACTGGCCCGCCTGCTCCAGACGAATATTCGAAGCATTGACCTGGTGGCCCGGCTGACCGGAGACCGCTTCGGCATGCTCCTCCCCCACACCGGCCGGGAGGCAGGCATTCTGGCGGAGCGCCTGGTGAGAACGGTGGCCTCCCGGATGAAGGCCGCGCAGACGGAAGAGGAAGAGGGATCCGCAGGGGTGACGGTGACCATCGGCTTCGCCGTCTATCCCACCAACGGCCGCTCCGTGGAGGCGATGTGGCAGTCGGCCGAGCGGGCCCTGGAGGAAGCCCGCGAGCAGGGCGGCAATCGGTATCTCCGGGGCGAGCCCGCGGCCGCGAACAACGGCCCGGCTCCCGCCACCGCGTAGGCGGCGCCCGCGGGGCTCACTTCCGGGGCTGGAACTTCACCAGGATCACATCCCCCTCCTGAACCACGTAGTCGCGTCCCTCCGTCGCCACCTTTCCCGCGCGATGTGCCTCCTGCCAGTCTCCGATGGCGTCCAGGGCCTTGAAACCTATCACCTCGGCGCGCACGAATCCCTCTTCCATGTCGGTGTGGATCCGCCCGGCCGCCTCCGCCAACTTCGTCCCCCTGGGCACCGTCCACGCCCGCGCCTCCGCGCCCACCCCGGTGAAGAAGGTGACCAGGTCCAGCGCCCCATAGCAGGCCCGGATCACCTCCGGGATGCCGCGGCATTCCACCCCCAGTTCGCACGCGAAAACCTCCCTCTCCTCCTCCTCCATCTCCGCCAGATCGGCCTCCAGTTTGCCCGACATCACCACCACGGGGCCGTCCACGGCTTCGCCGAGGGCGGAGACCATCTCCTCGGCATCGGGCTGATTCTCCCCCACGTTGGCGAGGTAGACGACAGGCTTGTCGGTGAGCAGGTGCAACTCGCCGGAGGTGTAGTCCCGGTCACCTCCGGACAGGGTTCGCACCGGCCGGCCCGCGTTCAGGTGCTCGGCGATCCGGTCCAAATCCGCGGCCTCCTGCTCCGCCTCCTTGCGGTGCATGCGCAGCCCGGCGGCCAGTTTCTCCCTCCTGCGCTCCAGCGTGCCCAGGTCCGCGAGGATCAGTTCTCGTTCCACGATCTCGATATCCCGCATCGGGTCCGCAGCCCCCTCCACGTGCGCGATCTCGTCGCCCGGAAACAGCCTCACCACATGCAACAGCACGTCGACTTCGCGAATGGCGGCCAGGAACTGGTTGCCCAGCCCCTCCCCCTGGCTCGCCCCCCGTACCAGACCGGCGATGTCCACGAACTCGATGGCGGCCGGGGTCGCCTTCTCCTGCTCGAAGATGGCGGCGATGCGCTCCAGGCGCGCGTCCGGGACCGGCACGATGGCGCGGTTGGGTTCGATGGTGCAGAAGGGGTAGTTGGATACCTTCGCGCCGGCGCAGGAGAGGGCATTGTACACGGTGGATTTGCCCACATTGGGGAGTCCCACGATGCCGACGCTGAACATGATCCCGCCTTCTCTCCGCCCCGCCCCATCGCGGTTACCGCGCACCCCGGAGAGCCCCACCTCGGCCGCGGCGCGCGCCCGCCGCGCCGCGTTCCGCTCGATTCGCCGCCACTCCTCCCCCGTCAGGCCAAGGCCGACCCCGGCCCGGCCAGCCCGTTCACCCTCGCCTCCGCCTGCTCGATGAGGTTGGCGAGTCGCAGACAGGCCTCGGCATCTTCCTCCAACAGCACCTCTCCGGCCAAGATCTGGTCGGCCATTCTCGACAGCCAGTCGATTCCCTCGGAGAGTTCCCTGAGTTCCTCCTGGTCCTCCACCCGCGAGAGACCGTTCTGGAGCGCCTTGGCCAGCGTCTCCAGGCGGTCGGCCTGCTCGGTGAGGAATTCCTCCCGCTTCTGCTCGATGGAGGCGGCCAGCTCCTCCGCCTTGCGCTTCTTGGTGGCGAGGTACTGGTCCACCTCCTTCGCCGCGCGCCGAAGGCCCGGGAAATGCTTCATCGCCTGCTTGATGAGGAGCACCCGGTAGAGCGAGTCGAAGTCATAGGTTCTGCGGGAGGCATCCTCCCCGCCGTCACCGTCTCCATCCTCGTTGAGAGCCGAAATGATGCCTGTGTCGGTCCAATAGCAGAGTTGACGGCGTGATACCCCCGCGAACTGGGCGGCCTTGCCGGTGGTCAACTGGAGCCGCTTGAGAAGTTCCATGGGGTCGACCGGCGCCAATGACTTGCTAGGGGCCTTTTCTTCAGCCATGCCCGCCTCCTGTCACAATTAGATCTCTAGGTGATACTGCCATGGCCGACTATTCGAACACGGTAGACCCCTGACGTCGGCCGAAGTGTGCCTGACAGTATAGTTATCGGACAAGGAGGTGTCAAGAGGTCGCGATGAATCTCTTGGTTTGGGCTCTGAACACACGTCATGTTTCGCGGCGCGGAATCACTGTGTCCTTTGGCTCGATCGCGAGCACCCCCGACTTGTTCACGGCCAGCACCTCGAACTCGCCGGTGAGGTGGGCCTCCTGCCCCTCCAGCCGATACAACCTGGCCTCTACCAGCGGAATGAATTGACGCTTGTCTTCTTCGATCTGCTGCAGCAGGCGTCGGTGGGCGAACTTCCAGGCCTTCCCCTCCACCCGCTGTCCCGCCAGGTGGACAGAGACAGGCACGAATCCCTCGTACTCCTCGGTCACAGACATGGTCTCACCCTTTCTCGCCGTTCTCTCCTCCCCCCTCTTCGTCACCGCCAGGATTCCCGCCTGCCGGGAGCGAACCCACTCCGGGGTCCACAGAAATGGAGGCGATGGCATGAAGTGCCCGCGGTGCGGCCGCACCCATGGGGCATCCGGAATTCCCCTCTGCCCGGACTGTCAGGCCGAACTGTCTCAGGGGAGCTCGTCGGCCCGCCCACCACAGGCGACCTCCTTGAATATTGACCTGGCCCCGATATTTCGCGAGGCGCTTTCCTCCCGCCGGCCGGGGGAGGACCTGGACGAAGCGCTCCTGCGCGCGCTGAAGGCCCACCACCCGGAGCACGCGCTCGCTCTATTGCCGCCGCTCACTCGGGTGATCGAGACCGAGGCAGGCGGAGGCAGTCGCCCGTATCGCGCAAAGGGAGTCGGGGCTTCCCATCACCTTCCGAACCTCGCACCACACCTCGCCCCCGCAGCGAGATGCCGACGGCACGACCATCTCCCTCACCGGCTCCACCGTGATCAACATCGACGGCAAGCGATACAACTCCCTCGACGAGGTGCCTCCCCATATGCGGGCCGCGGTGGAACGGGGGCTGCGGGAGGCGATGGATCGGGAGCGCGCGTCCGGCTCTCGCCGCGTCGGCTGCTCCATCGGCCCGCTGGTAGTGTTGTTGTGGCTGGTGGGGATGGTGGCACGCGGGTAGGCCGGGCAAGACAGTGAGACGCGAACAGGACAGGCCGCCGCAGGCGGCCTGTCCTGTAGTGATCAAGT
>JALGTT010000389.1 GCA_029821235.1 Candidatus Hebobacteria bacterium
ACGACGCCGCTCACAGTGACCTTCAGCGACCAGAGCGCCAACAGCCCCACCTCCTGGTCGTGGGACTTCGGCGACGGCGCCGCCTCCACGGAGCAGAATCCTACACACACCTACGAGAACTCCGGCGGCACCACTCTCACCTTCACGGTAAGCCTCACCGCCGCAAACGACGGCGGAACCGACACGGAAACGAAGGCGGATTACATCTCTGTGATTCCGCCCACACCGGTGGCGGACTTTTCGGCCGCACCTACGAGTGGCACGACGCCGCTCACAGTGACCTTTAGCGATCAGAGCACGAACAGCCCGACTTCCTGGAGTTGGGACTTCGGCGACGGCGCCGCCTCCACGGAGCAGAATCCGTCTCACACCTACCAGAACTCCGCCGGCACCACTCTCACCTTCACAGTGAGCCTGACCGTCACCAACGATGGCGGCACCGATACGGAGACCAAGGCTGATTACATCACGGTGATTCCGCCCGCGCCGGTCGCCGACTTCACCGCATCGCCGGCAAGTGGTGTCACACCGCTCTCGGTGACCTTCAGCGACCAGAGCACCAACAGCCCCACCTCGTGGAGTTGGGACTTCGGGGATGGCGCGGCATCCGCGGAGCAGAACCCCATCCACCCCTATGAGAACGACGGTGGAACCACTCTCCTCCGCACGGTCAGCTTGACGGTCACTAACGACGGCGGATCTGACACGGAGACGAAGGCGGATTACATCTCTGTGATTCCTCTCGCTCCGGCCGCGGACTTCTCGGCGACTCCTGTCTCGGGCACCACCCCCCTGGCGGTCACTTTCTCGGACGAGAGCACTAATAGCCCGACCTCGTGGTCTTGGGATTTCGGAGATGATGCAACCTCCGCGGAGCAGAACCCGACGCATACCTACCAGAACGCGGGCGGCACTACCCTCACCTTCACCGTGTCTCTCACGGCGACCAATGACGGAGGCACCGACACGGCGACCAAGCCGGATTACATCACCGTAGTGCCACCCGCGCCCTCCGCGGACTTCTCCGCCTCGCCGACAAGTGGAGCCATGCCGCTGGCGGTGACCTTCACTGATCAGAGCGCCAACAGCCCCACCTCGTGGAGTTGGGACTTCGGCGACGGAGCCGCCTCCGCGGAGCAGAACCCGACGCATACCTACCAGAACACGGGCGGCACTACCCTCACCTTCACGGTGAGCCTTACGGCGGCCAACGACGGCGGCTCCGACACGGAGACGAAGACCGACTGCATCTCCGTGTCGCCGTTTGCGCCTGTGGCCAGTTTCTCGGCCGCGCCGACCAGCGGCATCGCGCCGCTGGAGGTCGCCTTCTCCGATGCGAGCGCCAACAACCCGACCTCCTGGTCGTGGGACTTCGGAGACGGCGCGACCTCCACGGAGCAGAACCCCACCCACACCTATGACAGCCCGGGCGTATACACCGTCACGCTGGCCGTGGCCGGCCCCGGCGGTTCCGACACGGTGACCGAACCGGACTATCTGCGGGTGAGCTTCCCGGACGTGCCGGAGGACCACTGGGCATACTCGTACATCCTGGCGTGCGTCGACGCGGGCATCGTCCAGGGATACTGGGATGGCTACCATCCAGAGGATCCGGTAAACCGCGCGCAGATGGCAGTCTTCGTTGCCCGCGCCCTTGCCGGCTCCGACGCATCCGTCCCCGATGGTCCGGCCACTCCCACCTTCTCCGATGTGCCCGACAGTGCTACGCGCAGGGAATCGTCTCCGGCTACTGGGATGGCTACCATCCGGACGACATGGTCAACCGCGCTCAGATGGCGGTCTTTGTCGCACGCGCCCACGCGGGCGGAGACGAAAGCATCCCCGCGGGACCGGACACCGCCACCTTCGCCGATGTGCCCACAGACTATTGGGCATTCAAGTACATCGAGTACTGTCGCGCCCAGGGCATCGTCCAGGGCTATGGCGACAGTTACCATCCCGAGGACATGGTTGACCGCGCGCAGATGGCGGTCTTCATCCAGAGGGCGTTCGACCGCCGCTCAGCGCGAGCGTGCTGTAGGGCGGGCACACCTTTGCCCGCCACCGGCATCATCCACCTCTGGCGGACTCCTGCCCCCCACGCCCCGTATCGCTCTCCTATCCGGTCTTCCTGCTCCCAAAGGCAGCGATTGCCTCTTTCATGCGCGCCGGTATGTCAATCCCCGCCGGGCAGCGCGGCACGCACTCCCCGCACTCCACGCACGCATCCGCGGGC
>JALGTT010000390.1 GCA_029821235.1 Candidatus Hebobacteria bacterium
GGCAAGGCGAGCGTTCCTCTCTCCAGCAAGTTCTCTCGGAGGTGAGTGTCGAGGGAGGCAAGTTGTTCCAGCAACGGCCGCACACAGGGGTCGAGGATGTCGGCGCAGAGCCACGGGTCCCGCTTTTCGTATCTCGCGAGGAGTTCTTTCAGGGCCAGAGAGAAGGCATGGAAGTACTCCTCCAATCTGCTCTCCAACTTCGGCCGCAAGCCGGCCCAATATGCCAACTGGAGTTCTTCCTCCTCGCGGTCTGCCCGCGCGAGGTCTTCGGCCTCGGTGTCATAGGGAACCAAGAGATACCGGCGAGCGGCCGGCGCACAGCCGCGAGGGAATACCCAGTAGGCATCGAGCATCCGGGACAGGGAGACCATGACGCCTCTGAGAGAGGAGTTTTCGCCGAAGGCCATGATCTCGACGGGGGCCAGATGCGGAGTGGCTTCGAGCGCGACCCCGGTCTCATGCGAGAGATCGAGAAGCAGGTCGGCGAGGGTGGAGTATGGAGACGAGAGGGCGACCCGCGCGCTCGCCAGGCGCGCGTCGCTTTCGTCGAGTTGGTAGTCCCACTGCTCCCAGTGTTCGGGAGATGGGCGTTGCTCGGAAAGAGCGGCGCGGGCGGCCGGACATGCCAGCGCGAACCCCACGCACACAGTGAGTCCCACACGGATCAGGGAGGATAGTGTTCGCTTGCGGTCCATCACACTCAATCCCTTTCACACATCCCCCCGAACCGCACGCGGCCTGACGGCCTGCCCTGGACACAAACTGCTATTTGGTTGCTCATCAGTATACAAGTTTTCCGCGTGCGTCGTCAAAGTCCATTCTCCTTGCGCGACCAACTGCATGTACGTTTTGCGGCGGGCGCGCGCCCTGCCTCCGCCGTAGTGCCACGCGGCGGATACCGCGCGCGGACCATCCCCTGGGCGTCTTCCGGTTATGGAATAACCCGGTGGGGCGATCTGGCCGCGTTTGCGCGCGGCCCATGCTCTGCCAGCGCCCCCGGGGACGCAAGTGGCGGCAATCGCGACAGTCAGAAATCGAAGCCTGTGGCAGGAGTACCGCGAGACGCGGGAGGCGGCCCTGCGCAATCGTCTGGTGCTGGAGAATCTGGGGCTGGTCTACCGTATCGTCAACCAGTATGCGCCCCTGGCTCCCGACGCCTATGAGGACATGGTTCAGGAGGGGTGTCTCGCGCTCATCCGCGCGGTGGAGCGGTTCCGGCCGGAGTACGGCCTCCAGTTCTCCACCTACGCCTACCCGGTCATCTCCGGGATGGTCAGGAACTTCCTGCGCGACCGCCGGCGCCAGACCGGGAAACTGCTGCCGGCCGGTGAGGCCGCGGAGCCCCAGGTCGAGCGCGGCGAGACGCTGGTGTCCCCCGATGACCTGGAGGTGTTCGCCGCCGAAGGGGGAGGGAACTTCGCCGACCGGGTGGTGGACCGGGTGTTGACCGACAGCCTGCTGGAGCGACTCCCGGAGACCGAGCGCAATCTGTTGCGGCAGGTGTTCTACGAGGACCTCAGCCAGCGGGAGGTGGCGGACAAACTGGCTCGCAGCGCCAGCCGGATTTCGCGGGTGCTCCGCCGCGCGCTGCTGCGCCTGCGCGCGGTGCTCCTCGAGGTGCAGAAAGAGGAGAACCGCTTGACCACCACCGGCGAGAGGCGGCGGAAGAACCTCCAACTCCTGGTGGACGAAGACACCGGGCTGTTCGGCCATCCGGCAGGCCGATCTGTACCGCGCTCCCGTCACGGTGGCCCTGCTCAGGCCGACGCCAGAGCAAAGCCGCGGCCGGCCGCCCTCCCTCTCCTCCCTCGCGGAGCAGGTCTATCGGCGGGTGAGGGCGATGGATCATGTGTTCCGCGTGGGCCCGCGGGAACTGGCCCTGGTGTTTCCGCTGCCCGGGGTACAGACCGCGCGGGTGTGCGATCGGGTGGTCGGCAATGGGTCCGGGGTGCAAGCCGTCTACTCAGTGGCCACCTATCCGGATGATGCGCGCTCGCCGGCGGAGTTGTTGGAGGCG
>JALGTT010000391.1 GCA_029821235.1 Candidatus Hebobacteria bacterium
GAGGTCAGCGCGCCGATGAGGGCCTGCACGAAGCCGGCCGCCCGCGGACTGTGCCCCACCAATCGGTAAATCGCCGCCAGGAAGGCGGGATAGCCCGGGGTGCGATAGGCATAGGAGCCGGGCTCCCCGAACACGCCCGTGCTCAGCCACTTCATCGCCAGCCCGTCATACCCCTGGAAGTCCGAGATGGGGGTGACGTGTGCGAACCCCGCCCAAGTGAGGCGAATCACCAGGGAGACGAGGAATACCGCGGCGGCCAACTTGAGGAGGCGTCTCTTGTCCATTCTCACATCGGCAACACGAAGTGTTAGGTAATACCACAGTAATCTGCGCGGTTGCCAACCCCCGGCCGCCCGGCCTCGCGGAGGAATGCAGGAAAGGATTTCCCCAGGCCGTAAGTGGAGCACGGTGGTGCCTCAGAACGCAACCGGAAAGGCGATGGAATGCAATTGAGGGTGCTCGACGAGAAGCAAATGGACATGGTGCACGAGGCATCCCTGCGGGTGCTCCGCGAGGTGGGAGTGCACATCCCCCATGAGGAGATGCGGCGTCGGTTCCGCGAGGCGGGGGCGGAGGTGGACGATGACGCCTCCTTGGTGCGAATACCGGAACGGGTGGTGGAGGACTCGCTGGGTGGAGGACTCGCTGGACTCCGCCGGCAAATCCTTCACTCTCTTCGGCCGGGATCGGAACCACACCGCGGCCTTCGGGGAGGGGAAGAGAAACTACAACTCCATCTCCGGCGAGGCCTCGTGGATCGACGACGAAACGGGGGAGCGGCGCTGGGCCACACTGGAGGATGTAGTGACCGCGGCGCGGCTGGGGGACGCCCTCCCCGACCTCACTATCGTGGGCGCGATGGCCGACCCGCACGAACTGCCCGCGAGTTATCGCTGCGTGGAGGTGGCGGCGGCCCTGCTGCGCAACACGGTGAAACCCATCGGCCTCTGGTATCACGACCGCGCCTCCGCGCGGTTTCTCAACGAGCTTTTCGTGGCGTTGGCGGGCGGCAAGGAGGAGGCCGCGCGTTACCCGGTCACCTACCCGTTCCTGGAGCCCATCAGCCCGCTGCGGTTCCCGTATCACGGCATTGATCTGCTCTACGAGACGGCGGAGCTGAACCTGCCGGTGCCGATAGGACCGATGGCCCAGGCGGGCATGTCCGCGCCGGTTACTCTCGCCGGTACGCTGGCCCAGGAGAACGCGGAGATTCTGGCGGGGGTGTGCATCACCCAGTTGATCCGCCCGGGGATGCCGGTCTGCTATGGGGGGATTCCCCATGCCTTCGATATGCGCACCACCCAGATGATCTTCGCCGGGCCGGAGCAGGCGCTGATGGCGGTGGCGATGACCCAGATGGGGAAACAGCGATACGGCCTGCCGGTCTACATCAACGTGGGCCTCACCGACAGCAAGGCGGTGGACGCGCAGGCGGGCATGGAGGCGGGGATGACGCTTGTCTGCGGCGCGCTGGCCGGGGCCGACATCTTCGGCCACCTGGGAATCTGCGGGGTGGACCAGGCCACCTCGCTGGACATGCTGGTGATGCAGCACGAACTCATCGGGTATGTGGAGCGGGTGATGCGGGGCGTGCGGGTGGATGAGGAGTCCCTGGCCGTGGAGGTGCTCGCGGAGGCGGGGCCGGGGGGCAGCTTCATCGCGCACGACCACACCCTCGCCCACTTCCGGGAGGAATTGTGGTTCCCCCGCCTGCTGGATCGGTCGTTCTACGACGCCTGGAAGGAAGGCGGAGGCCTCACCATGGCGCACCGCTGCCGGAGGGAGAAGGAGCGGCTGCTGGCGGAACACCGCCCCGAGCCGCTTCCCGACGACGTGGAGAAGGAGTTCCGGCGCATCACAGAGGCGGCGCGAAAGCATCTTGGCGAAGGAGCGCAGGAGGAATGAAGGAGAAGGTAGTCATCATCGGCGCAGGCAGCGCCATGTTCACCCGGGGGCTGGTGGCGGATCTGATCGGCCGCGGCTGGGAGCTGGAGCTGGGGCTGGTGGACATAGATCCGAAGGCCCTGGAGATGGCCGAGAAGCTGTCCGCGAAGATGATCGAGGCCGGGCGGGCCCCCATCACGTTGTCCGCCTCCATGGACCGCAAGGACGTGCTTCCGGGGGCGACCGCGGTGATTACCACCATCGCAGTGGGCGGCCGCCGGGGGTGGGAACTCGACGTCCAGATTCCCCGCAAGTACGGCATCTACCAGCCGGTGGGCGATTCGGTGATGCCGGGCGG
>JALGTT010000392.1 GCA_029821235.1 Candidatus Hebobacteria bacterium
CAAGTCGAACGCGATCGTGCTCGCCAAGGACACCAAGGCGGTGGGCATCGGCGGGGGGCTGACCAGCCGCGTGGACGCGTGCGAGTTGGCGATCAAGAAGGCCGGAGAGCGGGCCCAGGGCGCGGTGCTGGCCTCCGACGCCTTCTTCCCGTTCCCGGACGCGGTGGAATCGGCGGCCCGGGCGGGGGTGACCGCGGTGATCCAGCCGGGCGGGTCCCGCAACGACGAGGCGGCGATCGCGGTCTGCGACGCGCACGACATGGCGATGGTGTTCACCGGCGTCCGGCACTTCCGGCACTGAGCCATCGCCGCGAGAGACTTTCATCGGAGGCGGAGATGAACCGCCACGCTGGAGCAGGTTGACCCCGAGATGGCGGCCGTGCTGGCCGAGGAGCTGGACCGCCAGCGCAACACCCTGGTGATGATCCCCTCGGAGAACTATGCCTCGAAGGCGGTGCTCCAGGCCCAGGGTTGCATCATGACCAACAAGTACGCGGAGGGCTACCCGGGCGCGCGCTGGTACAACGGTTGCGGGGCGGTGGACAAGGCGGAGCAACTGGCGATAGACCGGGCGAAGGAACTCTTCGGGTGCGACCACGCCAACGTGCAGGCCCACACCGGCTCCCAGGCGAACATGGCCGCGTATTACGCGGTGCTGGACCCGGGCGACACGATTCTCTCGCTCTCCGTGGACCACGGCGGGCACCTGAGCCACGGCCAGCCGACCAACTTCTCCGGCCGCTATTACCGCGTCCACCACTACGCGCTCGACCGGGACTCGGAAGTGCTCGACTACGAGAGCGCCCGCAAGATCGCTCAACTCTACCGGCCCAAACTGATCGTGATCGGCTTCAGCGCCTATCCCCGCGTCATTGACTGGGAGCCGTGGCGGGAGATCGCCGACGAGGTGAACGCGCTGCTGATGGCGGACATCGCGCACATCGTGGGATTGATCGCCGCGGGCGTGCACCCCAGCCCGGTGCCGTACGCGGACATCGTCACCTCCACCACCCACAAGACCCTGCGCGGGCCCCGCGGCGCCTTCATCATGTGCAAGCGCCACCTCGCCGATGCCATCGACCGCGCCATCTTCCCCGGCATTCAGGCCGGGCCGCTGATGCACGTCATCGCGGCGAAGGCGATCGCGTTCAAGGAGGCGATGACCGACGAGTACCGCGAGTACCAGCAGCAGATCGTGAAGAACGCGAAGGCGCTGGCGGAGGGGTTGGAGGCGGGCGGAATCCGTCTGGTCTCCGGAGGCACCGACACTCACCTCATGCTCTGCGACCTCCGGCCGCTCACCCTCAGCGGACGCGACGCAGCCAACTGCCTGGAAGAGGCCGGCATCATCGTCAACAAGAACTGCATCCCGTATGACCACCAGCCCCCGGCGATCGCCTCCGGCATCCGCCCCGGCACCCCCGCGCTCACCACCCGGGGCATGAAGGAGCCGGAGATGCGCCAGATTGCCGACATGATGGTCCGCGTGCTCCGCAACTGGCGTGACCCGCAGGTCCGCGCCGAGGTGAAGAAAGAGGTGGAGGCGCTCTGCGAGCGGTTCCCGGTGTACGAGGATCTGTAGGTCGCGTAAGGCGAAGCCGCCGAACGCCGACCGAGCCCAAAACGGCCTCGGCGGGGCATCCCGCCACATCCTACTTCGCCCAAGGCTTCGTAGGACGAGCGGGCCGGCGGGCAGACCTAAGCCGGTCTAGGCGGGCATGGGAATGCCCGCCCTACAGAAGAGGCATCTGTGTTGCTGGGTTGCGATTTGCCGTGGCACAACCAATTGCGGATGAGTACTCGGCTGGTTCAATCTTGATACCGGCGGTCGGCCATCGCTCCGCCGTGTACCGCGAGCCATGAACTACACCGAAGCCATCGCCTATCTCGAATCCCTGATCGATTACGAACGTACGCCTGCGGGCGCGGCGGCGGCCAAGGGGAAGGGCTCGACCGCGGCGATCATGACGTCCATCCTCACCGCCGCGGGGCATCGCGTGGGGCTCTACAGCAAACCGCACCTGATCTCATTCCGGGAGCGCATCCGCATCGGCGGCGAATTGATCTCGGAGGAGGAGGTCGCCGCGCTCGCCGAGGAGATGCGGCCGGTGATCGAGTCCGCCTGCGGCGGAGACCTGGGGCCGCCGAGTTTCTTCGAGGCGTACACGATGATGGCGTTCATGCAC
>JALGTT010000033.1 GCA_029821235.1 Candidatus Hebobacteria bacterium
CCATCGCCCTGCGGACGCTTCACTACGAATCCTGTCGCCACTGCGGGGGGTGTGATGAGACCGGCCGGTGTGTGGTGCAGGACGACCTGGCATCGCTTCACGACAAGATCCGCGCGGCCCGGCACCTGATCCTCGCCTCCCCCATCCACTTCTCCGGCGTATCCGGTGAGACCAAGGCGATGATAGACCGCGCCCAGGCCTTCTGGGTCGCCACCTACCGGCTGAAAACGCCGGTCTCGGAGTTGGCGGGGGAGCGGCGAGGTCTCTTCATCGCCACCGCCGGGGGCGGAGACCGGCGGGTGTTTGCGTGGGCGGCGCATCCGGTGCGGGCCTTCTTCAATTGCACCGGGTTCCGCTCCTGGGGGGAGCTGTTCGAGGCGAATACAGATCGCCCGCCGCCCGTAGCGGCACGGGGGGAGGTATTGAGCAGGGCGGAGGCGGTGGGCCGTAAACTGGTGGAGGAGGGGCACGAGGGCGAGGGTGGAGGGCGAAACCCTGAGCAGAGCGCATAGTCGGCGGCGCGTTCGCGCCAAAGAGGAGGCCTGATGATGCGGATTCTGGTACTGCAGGCATCGCCAAACGAGGACGGCCTCACGGCCAGCATTGCGAAGGAGGCGATGGAGGGAGCGCGGTCGGCGGGGGCGGAGGTGGAACTGGTGCACCTCCGCAAACTCCACCTGGAGGCTTGCCGGGCCTGTGATGACGGGTGGGGCCGCTGCCGCGAGGAGGGGTTGTGCATCATCGAGGACGACCTGGAAACGGTCAGGGACAAGATTGCGGAGGCCGACGGGCTGATTCTCAGCACTCCCGTGTATTTCGGGGATGTGGCAGAGGTGGTGAAGTCGTGCTTCGACCGGCTGCGGCGCTGTGAGCGCGCCGGCCCCGGGGACCCGAGGGTGGAGGGAAAGTGGGTGCTGGGGATTGCGGCCGCGGGGGGCGGGGGCGGAGGCGGGCCCACCTGCCTGGTTTCCATGGAGCGCTACTACTCCCACCTCGGCCTGCCGACGTTCGACCAGATGATCGTCACCCGGCGCAGCGCCAGTTACATGCTGCCGGCGGCCCGCGGCGCGGGCGAGCGGTTCGTCGGGTATATCGAGGAGCAGCGAAACGCCTAGCGGAAGCCGCGGCGCTTACGCCTCCGTGTCCCGGAAATAGCGGACCGTGGCCGCGAGCCCGTCGCGCAAGGGTACCGCGGGTTCCCAACCGAGAAGCCGGCGAGCCTTCGCGATATCCGGGCACCGTCTTCTGGGGTCGTCCTTCTCGGCCGGCCGATTGACGATCGAACTGGAGGAGCCGGTGATTTCGATCACCAGGCAGGCCGCCTCCAGAATGGTGATCTCCTTCGGGTTCCCGAGGTTCACGGGACCGGCTTCTCCGCTCTCCGCGAGGGCGATGAGTCCCCGCACCATGTCATCCACATGGCAGAAGCTTCGCGTCTGCCGTCCGTCGCCGAACACGGTGAGTGGTTCCCCGGCCAGCGCCTGCCTGATGAAGGTCGGAATCGCCCGCCCGTCGTCGGCCCTCATGCGCGGTCCGTAGGTATTGAAGATGCGAGCGATGCATGTGTCCAGTTGTCGGAATCTGCGGTAGGCGGCGGTGAGCGCTTCCGCGAACCGCTTGCCTTCGTCATAGACCGCGCGTTCGCCGATGGGGTTCACGTTGCCGCAGTATTCCTCGCGCTGAGGGTGTTCCAGGGGATCGCCGTAGACCTCCGAGGTGGAGGCGAGCAGGAAGCGCGCGGAGTTGGCGCGCGCGAACTCCAGCATGTTCCACGTGCCCGCGGAGTTGGTCCTCAGGATCTCGAACGGAATCCGGGTGAAGTCCAGCGGGCTGGCCGGGCTGGCGAGATGGAGCACCACCTCCACGGGCTCCGGCAGTGTGAGCGGGTCGCATACGTCCTGCTCCACGAACCTGAATCCAGGCGTATCGAGCAGGTGCGCCAGATTGTCCCTGCGGCCGGTGATGAGAGAATCGAGGGCAATGACGCGGCATCCTCGGCGAAGCAATTCCTCGCACAGATGGGAGCCGAGAAAGCCCGCGCCCCCGGTCACCAGCGCGGAACTGAACCTCAAGGTTGTGTCCTCCTCTTCAACTCGATTCCGTGACGCGACACGCGCCTAGCGTCCCCGCCCCGCGCCGCCCGCCGGCGCTCTCTGGGCAGAGGCGGCCCTCCCCGCGGCCTTGTCCAGCACTGCGCGCGCCTCTCTTCCCTCTTCCGTATTCGGCGACTCCAGCGCCAGCCTGCCCAGTTCCTCGGTGCCCTTCCTCACCCGCCCGAGCCGGATCAGCGTGTAGGCGCGATGCAACCGCGCCCTCTCCAACTTGGGATCCAACGCCAGCGCCAGGTCGAAATTCTTGAGCGCGGCCCGATACCACTTGAGTTGATATTGGGCAAACCCGAGGGCATAGTGGGCCTGCGCCGATTTGGGGTCTGCGGCCACCCACTGCTTGCAGGCCTTGACCGCTTCCCGGTACCGCTTGCAGGCGAGCAGGAACTCCGCGAGCTGTCCTCTGAGCGCGGCGCTGTTCGGGTTTGCCTGCACCGCGTGCCGTACGTCTTCTATCACCTTGTCGAGATCGCCCTGCCGCTGGTGAATGTCGCGCAGGAGCAGGAATATCTTGGGCTCCCTTGGGTCAATCTCCGCGGCCTTGCGCGCGTGGATCTCCGCTTCCTCCCACTGGCCCTTGGCGAACAACACCTCGGCCAGGCCCGCCTGATGGTGAAAGAGAGTGGGAGCGAGCCGTACCGACTCCCGAAGAGCGGCCTCCGCCTTGTCCAGTTGGCCCAATTCCTTATAGGTGACGCCCAGGTTGTAGTACATGGGCCCGCTGCCCGGCATCAGGGAGAGCGCGCGCTCGCTGGCTGCGGCCGCCTCCTCCAACCGCTTTCTCCTCTCCTCCGACGATTGGGCGTATTCCCCCAGCTTCCCCTCAGCATAGGCGAGTTGGTAGTAGGCCAGCGCCGAGTAGGGGGCCAGTTCCGCCGCCCTCTTGGCCATCGCCGCAGAGAGTTGCATCCAGGTCGCGGCCTCCCGCAGCTTGGCCTCCGCGGTCTGCATGTCGCCCTGCTTGGCGGCCGCGTCTCGTTCGGTCTCGGCCTGCTGCGCGCGGACGGCCGCATGCTCCGAGGCGCGCACTATGAGGGACGCGCGCACGGGCGTGATCGCCGCCCACGCCAAGAGCGCAAACATCCCCGCACACGCCAGCGCCGCCGCCGCCACGCCGGGCACACTCAGCCGGCGGAAACGCAGTTCGCCGAGCGGCCCCTCCCCCGCGGCCTTCGGCTGCTCCGCCTTTCCTGCGACCAGCGTCTTCCCTTTGCTCCGGCCAGATGCCCCCAAGGCCCCCTCCGCACGCGACCCGCGGGTCTCGGCGGTGGCCGCCAGCTCCGTTCGTCCACCGCCTGCCACCACCAACATTCCCAACCACAGCCAGAAGAGCGTGACCGGCCCGGTCTGTCGGAAAGTTACGCCGAAGAAGTTCTGAAAGAGAAACGCCAGATAGCCGACCACTATCGCCAGCCCCACATGCCGCCAAGCAGTTTCCCGTCCCCGCCAGTAGAGCTTGATTGCTGCGGCGAGCGCGGCACCGAGCAAGGTGAAGAAAACGATTCCGCCGACAATCCCCAGACCGGACAGCACCTGAAGATACTCGTTGTGGGCATATGCCGGAGCGAACAGCCCTTGTCTCCGCTGCGGGCTCTGAAGATACCATTCCGCGGCCATCTTCTTCAAGGAAACCATTCTGAAGTTGCCGTACCCGCGGCCCAGCAGAGGCGCCTCGCGGAAGATCTCGTATGCCGTCCGCCAGTGGAGTTCTCGCTCCTTGGCGTAAGGGTCCTGGAAGTGCAACACCTTCTGGACGCGGGCCTGCTGTTTGGGGGGCATGTGGCGATAGGCGAGTGCCCCCGCTCCCCCCGCCAGGAGCAGCCCCGCGAGGAGGCTCGGGATCGCCACCCGCATCACTCTGCGTCCCCCCCGCACCACGGCCATCAGCGCCGCGATCAGGGTGCCCATCCCCAGCCCGATGAATCCCGCCATGGTGTAGGACAAGAAGAGGGACACCAGCATCGCCAGCGCGAGCAGGGAGAAGACGACCGTGCGCACCCAGACCCACGCGGAGCGTTCCCCCTCCCTGTCAGGACGCGGCCAGGCGATGGCGACCGCGATGGGAATGAGCAGAATCAAGTAGCCGCCGAGGAACGTCGGGTTGCCCAGAAACGAGAAGACGCGCGTGACCTCGCCCAAGGTGTACTTGATGAAGTCGTGACCTGTTGCCTGTGCGAACGCGTAGGCGCTCACCGGTATGGAGCCGAGCACTGCGGCTATCATGACGCGCGTTGCCTGCCGCAGGCTCCGCAGGGTGACGACCGCGAGCAGGTAGATGCCCACGTTGGCCGCCAGGCGCGCGAACTCGGAGACCGCAACATAGCGGAACTGAGCATAGGAGATGGAGATGGCGGCCCACAGGGCAAACGCCAACACCAGCAGATTCAGCCGGGAGCGAACCCAGGTCAGCCGCCCTCTGGCCAGCCCCACCACCAGCCACAAACCGAGGCCCGCCGCCACGCCCAGCCCCAGCACCACATCCTTGACATCACACATGTTACGGCTGCGGGTATTGATGACCACCGGCACCGCGATGACGAGGAGAATCAACAGCGCCTCGCCGACGAGCTGCACCCAGTCCCTGCCCGGGCGGGCATGGCGGGGGGCCGAGGCGCGCCGGGAGGCCTCACCCTGGCCCTTCTTGGTCTTCCCACTCCGCTTGCGCATAGCACATGGTAACTACGACACGTGACCCCGTGCTACCTTGTCGGGGGTGGAGTGCGGTTCCGGCCGTAGAGGTAGCAGCTTGTCGGTGCAGAAGCCTGGAAGTATGGCGTCGGTTGGAAGTGCACGCTTGCTCTTGGTCGTCACCGCTCTACTGTGGAGCCTGGGCGGCGCGTTTCTGAAGAGCCTCCCCGAGGTGAACTGGTTGATGATCGCGGGCGTGCGCTCGCTGGCGGCCGCTCTTCTCTTCCTGCCGGGCCTGAGGATGGCGCGGCCGCCGGCCCGCAAGTTGGTTCCGGTGGTATTGCTGTACGCGGCGGTGGTGACCACCCTTATGGGTTCTATGCAATTCGGCACCGCCGCGCAGGGCATCTGGCTCCAGTACACCGCGCCCGCGGTGGTGGCGCTGTGGGCCTGGAGGGTCCGCCGCCAGAAGCCGACGCGGACCGAGGGGGCGGCGCTGGCGCTCACGGGGATAGCGCTGGTGCTGATCGTGACCGGTGGCTCTGGGGTCGATCACCGCTACTCGTTGCTCCTGGGTCTGGTGAGCGGCATCGTCTATGGGGGCCTAATCATCGGCCTGAAGGATCTGTCCGACGTACCCGCGCCGGCCATTCACGTGTGGACCAATCTGGGAGCCGCGGCCCTGGTGCTCCCCATCGCGCTGTGTTTCGGGGTTCCCTTCCCCGCCGCGCCCCGCGATCTGGGGCTGGTGGTGGTGATGGGGTTGGTGCAACTCGCCGTCCCCTACCACCTGTTTCAGTGGGCGCTCAAGCGAACCCGCGCACTGGAGGCCTCCCTCATCCTGTTGTTGGAGCCAATCCTGAATCCCACCTGGGCCTATCTCGTCACCGGCGAAGTGCCCTCCCCGCGGGTGATCGCGGGATGTGTCCTGATCGCGTGCGGGCTGTTCGCCTTCACGGTCGGCGCGGCCGGCCGAAGGTGAGCGTCCCCCTTCCTCCGTAGGCGCCCGTCCGCCCGTCCGACCTCCGCGCCTATCGTCCTCTAGCACCCCTTGCAGGCTTCGAGATGGGCATATGTTTCTCCCAAGGGCAGGGCTGGTGTGGAATAACCTGGCAGAAGCAAAGGGGCGACACGATTGCGCGGACATAGTTTCGCAGTACTGGTAGTCGAGCCGGGCAGGGCGAAGCTCAGCCGGTTCAACGTGGAACTACAGGGCGAGACTCTGTGGGCCGCCGGCCCCGAGAAACTCGCCCAGGCCGCCGCGCGCGCATCCGGGAGAGGGGGACGACCGGAGTTGGTGGCGGTGGCCGCGGAGCCTCAGATCGCCCTCGAATTGGCCGAAGAACTGAGACGGCGCGGCCTGGCGAGGTCCGTGTTCCTGATCACCCCGGCGGAGGATGAGGAGGCCCCGGCAGAGCAAGAGCCGGCGGCGGAAGGCCCCCCTGGACCGGAGGAGTTGATCGGCCCCGGACGCGTCAAGGTTGCGCTCCCCACCGACTGGTCTGCGATGGATCCCGGCGACCTGCTGCTTCACCTGGTGAACGCGGTGATCGGCGCTCAGGCGCGCAATCCGGTCAGCGCTCTCACAGGGCTCCCTGGCAGCCCCGTGCTGCGTGACGATGTGGAGAGGCGTTTGAGCGCGGGTGAGCCGTTCATCTTTCTCTATCTCGACATAGACAACTTCAAGGCCTACAACGACGTATACGGCTTCGGCCGTGGCGACATCGTGATTCGCGCGCTCGCGAAGGAGGTGGTGGAGGCTACCAGGAGATGCGGCACCCCGACCGACTTGTGTGTCCACATCGGGGGCGATGATTTCGCGGTGGTCACCACCTCGCCTCGGTATGCGGAGATCGCGCGGGAGATCACCGCGGGTTTCGCGGGCAAGGTCCCCGGCTTCTACGACGCGGAGGCGCGGGCCAGGAAGTACATCGAAACCCCCAGCCGCCGGGGGGAGCCGACCCGATATCCGCTGATGACCGTATCCATTGGGGGCGTGAACACGGCTCTCAGAAGGATAGAGGGATATCTCCACCTCACCGAGATCGCGGCCGAGGTGAAGGGCTACGCGAAGGCGCTGGAGGGCAATCAGTTCGTAATGGACAGAAGACGGGGATAGTGCATCTCAGGGTGAGGGGAGGACTGTGGAAAGTACCTCTTGCAGGAAGCGGCGCCCATGCCTGGAGACAAGCCGGGTCGGCTGGGCGTTGTTCGTGGTGGCCCCGTCGCCGCGCAGGGGCATAAGAGAGGGTCAGAATCGAGTTACCGTTCTGCACTGGAGAGAAAAGGGGGTGGCGTTGAGGAAGCCAGACGCGCTGGCGGCATCCCACCGGAGCATCCATTGAGCACGGCTTCCGCACCACCGGCGCTGGGGACAACCGGGGAGCGAGGAGTCGGGGTGGGAACCGAGGAGAGACGAGGGAATGCACGGACCCCGCCCGCGAGGGCGGGGGGAGGCGAAGAAAAGGAGTCCGGGGTTGGCGGATAGAGTTCGTCAGCTTGGAGACCCGGGAGACAACCTTCCCGACCAGGCCGAATCGTCTGTCAGGCAGTCCTCGCAAGCCGACGGCCGCACCGGCGCGGATGTGACGCGAGACACCGAGAAGGGCGTCTGCTGGTATCGCCGGGCGCAGGGGACCCTGATCGCGGTGGGCCTCGCCACCACCGTCGCACTCGCCGTCTTTCCCCTTGCCTCAGCCGCCAACTCCTACCTGGTGGCCGTCGCCCCCGCGCTGACGTGTATCCTGGTGGCGCTCGCGGTGCTCACCATCCTCGCCGAACGCAAGGTGGAATGGCTCCGCAACAAACTCGCACATGCCGAGCAGTTGGTGGATCTGAATTCCTCTGTCATCGCCTCTTTCGCCATGGCGGTGGACGCCAAGGATCAACATACCCACGGGCACACGCAGCGGGTCCGCGACCTGGCGGTCTTGATCGGACGGGAGATGGGACTGTCGCAGCAACAACTCGAGGCGTTGAGAATGGCCGCCATGCTCCACGACATCGGGAAGCTGGCAGTCCCCGACTATATCCTCTCCAAGCCGGATCAACTCAGCCCGGAGGAGATGAAGAAGGTTCAGACTCACACCTTGGTGGGCGCGGCGCTGCTTGAGTCGGTGAAGTTTCCCTGCCCCGTGGTGCCCATCATCCGCAGCCACCACGAATGGTATGACGGCCACGGGTATCCGGATGGTCTGTCCGGGGAGGCTATTCCTCTTGGCGCGCGGATCCTGGCGGTGGCGGACGTATACGATGCACTGCTCTCCCATCGGCCGTATCGGCCTGCGATGACCGTGCAGGAGGCGGTGGCCTTCATGCGCGACCGGTCCGGCACGCAGTTCGACCCAAAGGTGGTGGAGACGTGCTTCCAGGTGCTCTCTGAGAAGCAGGCCTGTAACCGATTCGGCTTCATCTTCGGGGCCGATGGAGCCCTGCTCGCAGGGGACGGAACGGTGGACGAAGGCGAACGGTCGGTCTACACGGACATCAAGCAGGCCCACCAGGAGTTGCTCGCCCTCTACGAGATCGTGCAAAGCGTGAGCCAAAGCCTCGACCTCGATGAGATACTGAAGACGGTCCTGGCGAAGACGAAACGGATCGTGGATTATTGTACGTGTGTCCTTTTCCTCACCCAGCCGGGCTCCAGCGACCTGGTGGCCGAGACCGCCATCGGAGTCCACGCGGACCTTCTCCGGGGGCGGAGGCTGCCGATAGGACAGGGGCTGAGCGGCGCGGTGGCCCAGTCCGGCAAGCAGTCCGGGCCGGGTAAGGAGGCCCAGGAGGACCTCTCCCATCTGCTCGGCCCGGCGGTGGCGCAGTCGCCGTTGAGATACGCGCTCTCGGTTCCGCTTACCACGGAAGAGGGATGTACCGGGGCGCTCACCCTCTATCGCAGGGACGATCGCCCCTTCGATGAGGATGATGCACGGCTCGCTGCCGCGGTGGCCCGCCAGATCGCGATTGCGATACGGAATGCGGGCCAGTTCGAGCAGACCAGGAAGTCTGCGCTGACCGATCAACTCACCGGCCTCGCCAATGCTCGATATTTCTTCATGCACCTGGAACAGGAACTCAACCGCGCGCAACGGGAACAGCGCACCGTATCGCTGATTGCGGTGGACCTCGACGGCCTGAAGCAGATCAACGACAACTTCGGCCATCAGCAGGGCGACCGGGCACTGCGGGCGATCGCAGAAGTCTTCCGTCGCCACGTGCGCAACTACGACACCGTGGTGCGGTACGCGGGCGACGAGTTCTTCATCATCCTGCCCGACACCACCAATCAACTGGCGGTGGAGACCGCCAACCGGATCAAGAAGGCAGTGAGGGAGACCTCTCTGGAGGTGCTCCCCAACCAATACATCAACCTCAGCGCCAGTTTCGGGGTGGCCACTTTCCCCGGGGACGCGAGGGAAGCAGAGACGCTGATCGCGGTGGCCGACAGGGCCATGTACGCGGACAAGCGACTCAATCAGCAGGCAGCACTGCTCAGTGCGGAAAGGAAAGGTGACCGGACGGGTAAGGAAGCCCCGACGCGCCTCCCCGTTCGCCGCACGTGACCTCCGCGGCGAAGACGGGAGACCGCCGGAGGACACCGCTCCCGAATTGACTCACAGCCAGCGCTGACGGCAACTCGTCTCAAGGCTGTGGCGTGGACTAGACTTCCCCGTTGAGTTGCTCATCGTGAGGGCCGATGACGCAGGATCGTGCTGAGATAGG
>JALGTT010000393.1 GCA_029821235.1 Candidatus Hebobacteria bacterium
CGTGTATACCCTTCTTCCCTCGACCTCCACTATCAGGTCCCCGTACTTGAAACCGGCCTTGGCCGCGGGGGAGTGTTTGATCGCGCCCTGGATTATCGGCCGCATGGTGCGGAGTTGATACATGTTGGGCATGATATGAATCGGGATATCCACTTCCTCGCGGAGATCGTCTATCATGCGCAGGATTTCCGTCCAGTACGCTTCAGTGTCGAAGGGCGCCTGCCCGTGCGAGTAACTGGTCCACGAGGGGAGACAGATGCGGGCCACGATCGCGTCGTGGCGGTCGAGGAGTCTCACCATGTCGCCCATGTCGGACAGAGGTTTCGAGGGCCATGGCACATAACTGCCCAGGAACGGAATCTCATGCTGGCGGAGCAGGGGAATGCTGTCGAGCGCGATCTTGGAGGCCTCAACGCTGCGGTCGCGCATCGTCCGCATGCGGAGATCCGGGGTGGCGGCGTTCATGGACACGGTCACCAGTACCGGCCGCAGTTGGGCCAGCCGCGCCACGATGTCCTCGGTCAGGCACGCGCCGTTGGTGGTGAGGTTGATCTGCTCTCCGGGCGCGACTTCGCGCACGCGCTCCAGGATCTCGATGCAATGCGGGTTCGCGAAGGGCTCGAGCGAAAACCGCGACGACGGGGGTCCTCTTCTCGGGCGAGTAGTACTTGATGCGGGTTTCGAGTTCCCGCAGGCTGAGGTGGGCCCGCCCGAAGGCGATGCCGGCGCCGCGCGTTCCCTTCTCATAGCAGAACTCGCAATCGCAGTTGCAGTAGCTGGAGATGGATCCGATGTTGGCCTCCAGGGAAGCCATGTGATACCCGGACCACTGGGAGAGATCGCGCAGGCGGAACCCGTCTACCGCCAAGGGGCCGCCGTCGCCGCAGAAGCGGCCGAGACGAAGCGCGCGCGCCAGGCCCTTGGCGATGACCTCGAGGCGCGGGTCGTTACGCGAATAACTGAGCAGGGCCTCGTATCGGATATTCGATCCGTCGCGGTCCGGAGGCGGCAGCACATCACCGGGCGCGAACACATAGGACCGAGGGCGCACCGCCTCCCCCGCCACCTCCGGATCGACCAGGCGAAGAATGCGCTGGAGATGGCGACCCAACAGGCGCGCGCACAGAGCGTCTCGCTCTGCGCTTATCCTCCCCCCCGCGGCGGCGCCGCGGTTGCCGCGGTGGCCGGCGGAAGCACTCATTGCCTCTCCATACCGCGGTCCCTCGGGGCTCCGGGTGGCATCCCCGACTACCACCCATCCCCGCGCCGCGGCGGTAACCCCTTCTTGGCTTCATCACATTGATTACCTTCCCACGTGGAGGGCCGCGTGTTCCGGCAACGACATTCGCAATTTGTGGGAGAAAGGGGCCGCCTGTGGCCTTCGCGGCCGATACTCCCGGTTGGCCGCGTGAGGCCGTGGAGAAACACAGACTCCGACAGACAGATCCCCGCAACGAAACGCGGCCCATCCCTCAACCAACGGAGCGTAGGACAACCAGTGAATCACGGGGGCGGGAAGGGGAAGCCCTGCTCAATCTCGGCTGGGAAGCACATCGAAGCCCTCCCGCGCAGCCGCATCTCGAAGCCTCCTGTCGAGACACACAAAGGCCATGCCGGCCGGCCGATGCTCGGACCAGACCAAAGCGGCAGCCAGCTGGAAAGCATCCGCGGCGCGCAACTCGTGGACGCGCAGTACCCGGCAAGCGGTGGTGCGAACCTCCTCTGTCGGTTGCACTTCGTACGCCGCGGACAGCAGGGCGTCGAGTGCCTTGAGAAGCTGACTGGTTTCGGCGGCCCCAAGATGGCCCTCCCGATGAAGACGGGCGATGCCAGACACTCCCTCAACCTTCGTGCCCCACCATGCCACTATCCCCCGGTTGGCGCTGAACAACTTCTTCAGGTCCTCCGTCTGCCTTTGCCCGACGATGAGGGAGAGCAATGCCGAGGTGTCCCACCATCTCATGCTCGGTCTCGCCTTTCTTCGTCCAACGCACGCAAGACGACTCCCTCTGGCACGCGGCACAGCGGGAGACTATTCAGGGCCTTGCCGACCTGCTTTTTCCCGGGCCTCAGTGTGCCCCGTGCGACCAGCGCACGGAGACGCTCATCGTCTGCCGTCCCTGGCCCCACAGGCACGATGCGGGCGACCGGTTTGCCGCGCTCGGTGACCAAGACCTCTTCGCCCCGCTTCACCCACGCCAGATGCTCGCTCAGCCTCGCCTTCAAGTCCGAGATCGCTGTCGTCCTCATGCCGTTTCCTCCTCGGCGCTTCATGACTATTATAGTCATGTTATGGTGACCTGTCAAGGCCGCAGATGCCTCTCCTGCGAGCCCGGTTGGGTCCTACCCCGGGGAGTCTATGCCAACACACCTGGTGAAGCGGGTCTGGGGCGTCCGACAACCGCGGTCCACTACAGTGCCCATATCAGCTTCAACGCGATGCGGCTGGTGAAGCCGGTGCGGCTGGGATCGGGATCGCCCAGGATGACATATGCGTCCATGCCCTTGCGGACGACCTGGCGATAGGAGATGTAGGCGCTGAAGCCGGCATCCCGCCAGATGGCGCGCGCGGCGAGAGTCTTCTCGGGCGTGATATCGTAGGATGTGGTGAGGACAGTCTGGTACTGATGCATGCCCGAGCCGTCCGGCATCGCGAGGCGGATGTATTCGCCGCCGACGCGGACGGACAGGCGATCCATGGGCCGGAAGCCCTGATCCAGCTTGTAGTAGGCAAGCCTGCCGCCCGCGGCCCGTCCTCGCACCAAGTAGATCTGACCGCGATGGTAGAGGTCTGCGTCGTTCCAGGCGTAGATTCCAGTGATGCTGGAGCTGTCGTAGTCATAGCGGCGGCCGTAGTTGAGAGTCATTCCATATAGACGGGCGTTCCGCGTGCGAACCAAGTAGGCCGGAGCGACGCACGACGAGAAGACGCCGTCGCCCTCAAGGTAGGGGTAGTGCTCCATGCTAACCCGCCACTGCCGGGCCTCGATGGGTCCCTCTTCGTAGAAGTCTATCTGCCTCAGGTTGAGCTCACCGCCCATGTTGTTGACCTCCGGGTAGTAGCCCAGTGCGGGGGCAAAGTCCGGCGTCACTCGTCGCACCATCCAATCGTACTCGACGTTTCCGAAGCCTCGACTGTGGGAGCCGCCGACGGCATAGCTGCTGCCGGAGCCAACCCCC
>JALGTT010000034.1 GCA_029821235.1 Candidatus Hebobacteria bacterium
TGCGGGCGATTCAGGAACTGTTGGGGCACGCCAGCGTGGCCACCACCGAAATCTACACCCATGTCTCCCTGGATACCCTGCGGGAGACCTATGCCGGCTATCACCCCCGGGCATGAAACGGCCGGGGCGGGGCGAAAAAAATCCCCCGGAAACCCTTGACAGAAGGGGCTCTGGTGCGTAAACTCTAGTTTCTGAGTTGCCAGATGGTGTTGCCGCGTGCAGGGAGTACTGGTTACCTCTGTTCGGGGACAGGTGAAGAGGCCGCCTATCCACCCGCGCAATCCTCTCTTCTGATCTGATTCGACAACAGGCACGAGCCGACCCAGGCTTGCGGTCGCGTATGCGTGTGGCCGGGTCGCGCCTTGTGTGTGAGGCGGTCTCGCCGGAGCCTCAGGCAGACCGTCGCGCATTTCGAGGCAGGGGGGGGCGGCGGCGCGCAACTCGACAACCTGGGTAAGGGGAGAAGCAAGGCATGGAAGTCATCCGAGTCAAGGGGCGGTTGCCGAACGCAGTCCATACGGTGGCGGAGATCCCCAATCTCATCGAGATCCAACTCAACTCCTATCGCTGGTTCCAGACCGAGGGGCTGCGCGAACTGTTCAAGAACTTCTCGCCCATCGAGGATTTTACCGGCAATCTCTCGCTTTCGTTCTGCGACCCCAAGGACGGCGAGCCCAAGTATACCCTGGGAGAGCCCAAGTACGACCTGCGCGAGTGCCGTGATCGGGACGCCACCTATGAGGTGCCCCTGAAGTGCCGGGTCTGGCTCACCAACAAGCGCACCGGGGAGATCAAGGAGTCGGAGATCTACCTGGGAGAATTGCCCATCATCACCGATACGGGCACCTTCGTCATCAACGGCCCGGCTCGGTGTGTGGTGAGCCAGCTGTCCCGCTCGCCCGGCGTCTACTTCCGGGACACCATCGACTTCAGCGGGCGCATTCTCTACAGCGCCCAGGTGATCCCCAGCGAGGGCGCCTGGCTGGACATAGACTCCGATGCCCACGACCTGGTCTCGGTCAAGATCGGCCAGGCCCACAAGTTCCCCGTCACCACCCTGCTGCGGGCGCTCAACTCCATCAACCTCGCCCCGGACAGCGCGCAGGTGAAGACGGCCACCGACGAAGACCTGATGCACCTGTTCGGCCGCGAGGAAGTGGTGAAGAAGCCGAGTTTCGACGACCTGGTGGGCCGGCGCGTGTGGGAGCGCGTGGTGGACAAGAAGACCGGGGAGGTGGCGGCCGAGGCCGGGCAACTGATTGACGAGGAGACCGCGAACCTGATCCTCGCCCTGAAGCCCAGGCGGGTGAAACTGGCGGTGATGCCGCCTCTGGTCGAGCAGACCATGCAGCGGGACCCCACCCATAACGAGGAAGAGGCGCTGCTGGACATCTACCGGCGGGAGAGGCCGGGCGACCCAGTCACCCCGGAGATCGCGCGCAATCGCCTCTCCGGGATCTTCGCCGACAACCGGCGCTACGACCTGGCGCGGGTGGGGCGGTACAAGTTGAACAAGAAGCTGGGCCTCAACCTGCCCGAGAGCGTGCGGGTGCTCACCAAGGAGGACCTGATCGCCATCGTCCGCTACCTGATCCGCCTGGGCGAGGGAGACGAGACGGCGACCGTGGACGAGATCGACCACCTGATGAACAAGCGGGTGAGGTGCGTGGGCGAGTTGCTCCAGAACCAGTTCCGGGTGGGCTTCCTGCGGATGGAGCGCATCTGCAAGGAGCGGATGACCAGCCTGGACCCGGAGCAGGTCACCCCGCAGACCATCATCTCCACCAAGCCCATCTCCGCGGCGATCAAGAGTTTCTTCGGGTCCAGCCAGTTGAGCCAGTTCATGGACGAGACCAACCCGCTGGCGGAGTTGACCCACAAGCGCCGCCTGAG
Organism: Candidatus Hebobacteria bacterium; assembly: GCA_029821235.1. Lineage (GTDB taxonomy): Bacteria > Armatimonadota > Hebobacteria > Hebobacterales > Hebobacteraceae > S016-27. Next base: position 1,894 of record JALGTT010000034.1, read on the forward strand.
CGCCCTGGGGCCGGGCGGGTTGAGCCGGCAGAGCGCGAAACTGGAAGTGCGGGACGTGCACCACTCTCACTACGGCCGCATCTGCCCCATCGAGACCCCGGAAGGGCCGAACATCGGCCTCATCGGCTCCCTGGCGATCTACGCCCGGCTGGACGAGTACGGGTTCATCGAGACGCCCTACCGGGTGGTGAAGAACGGGGTGGTGACCGACGAGATCGTGTATCTCACCGCGGACGAAGAGGAGGGCTACCGGATCGCTCCCGCCTCCGTCCCCATGGACGACAACGGGAAGATCACCGCGGAGGTCGTGAGCGTGCGCTACCGGGACTCCTACCCCCAGGTGAGCCCGCAGGAGGTGGATTTCGTAGACCTCTCCCCGAAGCAGATCGTGTCCGTGGCCACCTGCCTGATTCCGTTCCTGGAGAACGACGACGCCAACCGGGCGCTGATGGGCTCCAACATGCAGCGCCAGGCGGTGCCCCTGTTGAAGGCGGAGGCCCCGCTGGTGAGGACGGGGATAGAGGCGCGCGCGGCGCGCGACTCCGGGGCCGTGGTGCTGGCCCAGGCGGCCGGGATGGTCACCTCGGTGACCGGCGATCAGATCGTGGTCACCCGTGCGGACGGCACGGTGGACACCTACTATCTGCAGAAGTTCGTGCGCTCCAACCAGGCGACGTGCATCAACCAGCGGCCCATCGTGAAGAAGGGCGACTTCGTGTCCGATGGTCAAGTGCTGGCCGACAGTCCCTCCACCGACGGCGGGCACCTGGCGCTGGGGCGGAACCTGCTGGTGGCCTTCATGCCCTGGGAGGGATACAACTACGAGGACGCCATCGTCCTCAGCGAGCGGCTGGTGAGGGACGACATCCTCACCTCCGTGCATATCGAGAAGTACGAGATCGAGGCGCGCGATACCAAGGTCGGCCCCGAGGAGATCACCCGCGACATCCCCAACGTGGGGGAGGAGGCGCTGCGGGATCTCGACGAGGACGGCGTGGTCCGCCTGGGCGCGCTGGTGCAGGCGGAGGACATTCTGGTCGGCAAGGTGGCCCCCAAGGGCCAGGAGGAACTGACCTCGGAGGAAAAACTGGTGCGGGCCATCTTCGGCGAGAAGGCGGCCGAGATGCGGGACACCTCCCTGCGAGTGCCCCACGGCGAGAAGGGCAAAGTGGTGGCAGTGAAGCGCTTCTCCCGGATCAAACTCCGCTGCCAGAAGTGCGACACCGAGTACCAGGTGGGCAAGAACCAGCATCGGCACTACTGTGACCGGTGTGGGGGCGAACTGAAGCGGGAGCCTGGCGACGAGTTGCTGCCGGGCGTGAACCAACTGGTGCGGGTCTACGTCGCCCAGCGCCGCAAGATCATGGAGGGCGACAAACTGGCGGGGCGGCACGGAAACAAAGGCGTGGTCGCCAAGATCCTCCCGGAGTCCGACATGCCCTTCCTGCCGGACGGCACGCCGGTGGACATGATCCTCAACCCGCTCGGGGTTCCCTCCCGAATGAACATCGGCCAGATCCTGGAGACCCACCTCGGGCTGGTCGCCAAGGAACTCGGGATTGCCTTTGAGAACCCGATTTTCGAGGGGGCGACCGACCGCGAGATTCTGGACTACTTCCAGGTGGCCGCCGACCGGTTCCGGAAGCGCATGTTGCGCAAGTACGTGGTGGACGAGATGCACCTGCCGGGCGACTGGTATGACGAAGACAAGAGTTACGAGGAGTGCGCGGAGGCGCTGAAGGCGGCCCTTGCCTCCGGAGACCCCGCGCATCTCGAGCGGGCCGCGCAGTGGGCGGCGGTGGACCCGAACGAATGGGAGCAGGTGCGGGGCGCGGAGGCGCGCGCCGCCTATGTCGTGGAGCGGATAGTCGAGCGGGTCAACGACCGCGTCGGCTTCGACCCGGAGACCGGCAAGTGCTGGCTGTACGACGGCCGGTCCGGGGAGCGATTCAACCAGCCGATTACCATCGGTGAGATCTACACCATGAAACTCATCCACCTGGTGGACGACAAGATTCACGCGCGCTCGACGGGTCCGTACTCCCTGGTGACCCAGCAGCCGCTGGGCGGGAAGGCCCAGTTCGGCGGACAGCGGTTCGGCGAGATGGAGGTGTGGGCTCTGGAGGCCTACGGAGCCGCCCACACGCTCCAGGAAATCCTCACCATCAAGTCGGACGACGTTCTGGGCCGGGTGAAGACCTACGAGTCCATCGTCAAGGGCGAGCCCATCATGGAGCCGGGCATTCCGGAGTCCTTCAAGATCCTCATCAAGGAACTGCAAAGCCTGGGGCTTCAACTCACGGTGGAGTCGAAGGAAGCGGAGCCGGTGAGCCTGGAGGCGCCCGAGGGCGAAGAGGCGCTGGCCTGAGGGCATGTTCGACGAGCACATCGAGGCGATAGGCGATAAAGGAGTGGGCAATCCATGGTAGAGACCAGCAGATTCGATCAGCTTCGTCTGGGGCTGGCTTCGTCGGAGGAGATCCGACGGTGGTCGAAGGGTGAGGTGAGGAAGCCCGAGACCATCAACTATCGGACCTTCAAGCCGGAGCCGGACGGGCTGTTCTGCGAACGCATCTTCGGCCCCACGCGGGACTGGGAATGTCACTGCGGCAAGTACCGCAAGATCAAGTTCCGGGGCATCACCTGCGACCGGTGCGGCGTGGAGGTCACCCGCGCCAAGGTGCGGCGGGAGCGGATGGGCCACGTCGAGTTGGCCGCGCCGGTCAGCCACATCTGGTATCTGAAGGGCGTCCCCAGCCCGATGAGCCTGCTGCTCAACATCTCCCCGCGGCCGCTGGAGAAGGTCATCTACTTCGCCTCCTACATCGTCACCGCGGTGGACTACGAACTGCTCACCTCCAGCGTGGACAAGATCAAGCAGGTGGTGGAGGCCGAGATTCGGCGGGTGGACGAGCAACTCCAGGAGCAGATCGCGGCCCTGAAGGAGCAAAGGGATGAAAAACTCGCCGCGCTGGAGGCCGGCGAGTTGGAGGAGGAGGGGGTATCCGCGGCCGAGATCAGCGATGCCACCGAGACGCAGATCCGGGATGAGGAGCGCCTTGCGGAGGAGCGCAAGGCGCAACTGACCCAGGGTATGCAACTGCTGCTGGGAAACAAGTTGGACGCCGACCCCGGGCTCACCAAAAAGCAGTTGATCACGGAGTCCGAATACCGCGCCATCACCAGGGTGGTGGATGCGCTGGTCGCCGCCGAGGGGCGGGAGTACGAGGAGTTGTTCCAGGCCGATCTGGGCGCGGCCGCGGTGCGCGAGATACTGAAGGAGATTGATCTGGAGGAACTCTGCCGCGAACTTCGCCAGGAGATCAAGCAGAGCACCGGCCCGAAGCGGGCCCGCTCCATCAAGCGCCTGGAGGTGGCGGAGGCGTTCCGCAAGTCCAACAACCGTCCGGAGTGGATGATCCTGGACGTGATCCCGGTCATCCCGCCGGAGTTGCGACCCATGGTGCAGCTGGATGGCGGACGGTTCGCCACCAGCGACCTGAACGACCTCTACCGGAGGATCATCAACCGTAACAACCGGCTGAAGAAGATTCAGGCCCTGCATGCGCCGGAGTCCATCATCAACCACGAGAAGCGGCTGCTTCAGGAGGCGGTGGACGCGCTGATAGACAACGGGCGGCGAAGCCGGCCGGTCACGGGCTCCAACAACCGGCCGCTGAAGTCCCTGTCCGACATGCTCAAGGGCAAGGAGGGCCGGTTCCGCAAGAACTTGCTCGGCAAGCGGGTGGACTACTCGGGGCGGTCGGTGATCGTGGTGAATCCGCATCTCAAGTTGCACCAGTGCGGCATCCCCAAGGAAATGGCGCTGGAGTTGTTCAAGCCGTTCGTGATGCGGCGGCTGGTGGAGCGGCAGTTCACCACCAACGTGAAGACCGCCAAGAAGATGGTGGACCGGATGCGCCCGGAGGTGTGGGACGCGCTGGAAGAGGTGATCCAGGACCACCCGGTGATGCTGAACCGGGCGCCCACCCTGCACCGGCTGGGGATCCAGGCCTTCGAGCCGGTGCTGGTGGACGGAAAGGCGATTCAGATCCACCCATTGGTGTGCTTCGCCTTCGGCGCCGACTTCGACGGAGACCAGATGGCGGTGCACGTGCCCCTCTCCACGGCGGCGCAGGCCGAGGCCCGCATCCTCATGCTCTCCACCGAGAACCTGTTCTCGCCGGCCGACGGCAAGCCGGTGGTGACGCCGACCCGCGACATCATCCTCGGGTGCTACTACGTCACCCAGAAGCAGGTGGGCGCCCACGGAAGCGGCAAGGTGTTCGCGAATCCACTGGAGGCGCGGCTGGCCTACGAAACGGGGAAACTCGACCTGCACGCGGATATCAAGGTGCGGGTGGACGGCAACCTGATGGAGACCACCGTGGGGCGGCTGATCTTCAACGAATTGCTGCCGCCGCGACTGCGCTATCTGGACCGGGTGGTGGACGACAAGGAACTGGGCCGGCTCATCCGCGAGTGCTACAAGCACTATGGAGGGGCGAGAACGGTCCAACTGGTGGACGACCTGAAGGAACTGGGATTCAAGTTCTCCACCACCTCCGGCATCACCATCTCGATGGCCGATCTGGTGGTGCCCCGGGCGCGGCGCGAGGACATCATCGCCCGCACCGAGGCCGCGGTGAACAAGGTCAACGACAACTTCGCCAAGGGGTTGATCAGCGCAGGCGAGCGCTCCGACTGGGTGTGCCGGCTGTGGAACCAGGCGGCCGACGAGGTGTCGCAGGCGATCCTGGGCAACATCGATCCCTTCAACCCGATCTTCATGATGGCGAACTCCGGCGCCCGAGGCACCCCGCGGCAAATTACGCAGATCGCGGGAATGCGGGGCCTCATGTCCGATCCGTTCGGGAGGTTCATCGAGGACTTGCCCATCAAGTCGAACTTCCACGAGGGCCTCAACGTTCTCGAGTACTTCGTTTCCACCCACGGGGCCCGCAAGGGCCTGGCGGACACCGCGCTGCGGACCGCGGACGCGGGATATCTCACCAGGCGGCTGGTGGACGTGTCGCAGGATGTGATCGTGCGGGAGATGGACTGCGGCACGGCCGACGGAATTTGGGTGAGCGCCATCCGCGACGGGGCGGAGGAGATCGAGTCCCTGGAGCGGCGGATCGACGGAAGGATCGTGCCCCAGGACGTGGTGGACCCGCGGACCGACCGGGTGATCGTGCGGGCGGGGCAGGAGATCAGCGATCTCACCGACCAGCCGTGCCCGAAGTGCGGCGGCGACCTGGCCGATTTCTATGCCTGCCATGGCTGCGGCAATGTGTTGAGCGCCGAGGAGGCGACGGAGGCGTACTTCCAGGCCCAGATCAAGGAGGAGGATGGAGAAGATGAGACCTCCTCCCTCCGGCAGATTGGCGAAGAGGCGCTCGCCGGGGAGCCGACTCCTGAGGAGGGGGAGGAGGCCGCAGAGACCGAGGTAGAGGCGGAGGAGGAGCAAGTCGAGGCGGAGTCCACGTCAGAGGACGAGGCCCCGGAGTACGCGGGGCCGGTCGCCAACACCCTGCCCAGCACTTTGATTCTGGAGGAGGTGGCCTGTCCGAACTGCCAGAGCGACCTGGACCATGTGAAGATATGCGAGAAATGCGAGAAGCAGTTCTCGGCCGATGAAGTGGAGTCCACGCTGGCTGGAATCCTGCGAGTGGTGGAGGAGTGCGAGACCTTCCGACGGCAGGCGCGGCAACTGCGCCAGGGAGAGGCCGCCCCGCAGACCGTAACCGATCCCTTCACCGGCAAGGTGCTGATAGAAGAGGGCAAGAAGGTCAGTAAGCAACTGGCGGCGAGGGTGCGGCGTCTGGTGGCCGACCTGCTGGAAAAGGGAGGCCTGGCCCGCGGCCAGGTGCTGGTCCGGTCTCCGCTCAGTTGCGAGTTGCCCCAGGGCATCTGCGCCAAGTGCTATGGACGGGACTTCGCCACCCATTCGCTGGTGGAGGTCGGCGAGGCGGTGGGCATCATCGCCGCCGAGTCGATCGGCGAGCCCGGCACGCAACTCACCATGAGGACCTTCCACACGGGCGGAGTCGCCGGTCAGTACCTCACCGGGGTTGCACAGGTCAAGGAGAAGAGGAAGGACACCCTCAAGCAGTTCTGGGGCGACGTGAGATCCGGCCTGGTCAAACTCGGGCCGCGAGAGGAGACCGCCCCCCGCAAGGGCGGCAAGACGAAGAAGGCATCCTCGCGGCAGAAGGGCAAGAGCGGGTCCGGGCGGCGGATGAGCCTGGATGCAGAGCAGCGGCGAATCGTCCAGCAACTCGTGCGGGTGATGGAGGAGCAGGTGAAGGGGCTTCTCCGGGTCGTCGAGTTGTTCGAGGCCCGTCGGCCGAAGGGACAGGCCATCGTGTCCGAGGTGGACGGCGTGGTGGCCAGGATCGAGACCCCGGGCGTGAAGTGGGTGATCATCCATTCCGAGCAGCCGGTGGACCCGGAGCACCCGGAAAGGCTGTTCGGTGAGATCGCCGCCGAGGACATCAAGCGGCGGGACGGCGAGCGCATCGTGCGGGCCGGCGAGGAACTCACTCCGCAATTGCTCGCGAAACTGATCAAGCACAAGGTCAAGACGGTGAAGATCGAGCGGCGCCACCTGGTGCCCTACCGGGGCGTGCTGCCGGTGCGAGAAGGCGATCCCGTCCATGCCGGCGACGCCATCACCGAGGGGCCGCTGGACCCGCAGAAGGTGCTCCAGATGCAGGGCGTGAGAGCGGTGCAGGAGTACCTGGTGCGGGAGATCCAGAAGGTCTACCGCTCCCAGGGCGTAGACATCAACGACAAGCACATCGAGGTCATCGTCCGGCAGATGCTGAGGAAGCGCCGGGTGGTGGACCCCGGGGATACCGAGTTGCTGCCGGGCAAGATCTACGACCGGTTCCACTTCGACAACGTGAACCGCGAGATCGCCGCCCGCGGCGGCCGGGAGGCCACCGCGGAATGGGTGCTGCTCGGAATCACCGAGGCGTCGCTGGCCACCGACAGTTTCCTGTCCGCGGCCTCCTTCCAGAAGACGACGCGGGTGCTCACGGAGGCCGCCATCCAGGGCCGCGTGGACAACCTGGTCGGCCTCAAGGAAAACGTGATCATCGGTCGGCTGATTCCCGCGGGCACGGGCATGACCACCTACCGCAACCTGCGAGTGCAGGGACCGCCGGGCGAGGCCGCACTCTATGCCGCGGCCCGGGCGTCCGAGGCCGAGCGCCTGCGCAGCGCCTTCCACCAGTCCGACCTGATGGCCGGACCGGAGGAGGCCTTGATTCGCGACCTCGCGGACGCGGGATCGCCCAAGCCCGAGGGCGAGGAGGAGCAGGGAGAACAGCAGGCCGACGACGTGGCGATCTGAGCCGGTTCGCAAGCCTGAATCGCGTGCGGGGCCGTCCTTCGGGCGGCCCCGTTTTTTCGGCCCGCTAGCGGTCGCGCCGGCCTCGCAGCGCCTCCGTGAACTCCTGCAGCGCGGCGGCGGCCTTCATCGCGTGCTCCTCGGTCACCGGCCCGGGGCCGTACCTGGCC
>JALGTT010000035.1 GCA_029821235.1 Candidatus Hebobacteria bacterium
CGGGCGAGGGCGATGGTCCGCGTCATCCGGTCCAGGTCCATCCATCCGGTGACGCCCACCATCTCGGACACCCTCAGATCGGCCAGCCGAAACTCCCGCCGCTCGTAGTCGCTCCAGCGCTTGATCTCATCGTACCACAGCCCCACCGCGGAGAACCCCGCCTTCACCACCGCCTGGATCTTCTGGTCGAAGGAGGCGGTGCGGATGGTGGCCAAGTTGAGGGACAACTTCGCGCGCGGCATCAGTCATCCCCTCCCGTGCGTTCGCGCTTCAGTTCCCCGTCCAGGATGCCGCGGAGGGCGCGGAAGTCCGCCTCCAGCGCATCGACGTAGCGCGCCTGGTGGAGGGCGGCCGCGGGGTGGAAGATGGGGATGTACAAGATTCCACTCATGCGCCTCGGCTTTCCGTGCTCTCTGCTGATGGACAGGTTCTTGGCGATCAACGTCTGGGCCGCGAACCGGCCCAGGGCGCAGATGATCTTCGGCTTTATCAGTGCGATCTGGGTGAGGAGGTATTCGTTGCAGGCCTCGATTTCCTCCGGCAGCGGATCCCGGTTGCCCGGAGGCCGGCACTTCACGATATTGGTGATGAACACCTGCTCGCGGTCAACCCCGATGGACCGAAGGAGGTTGGTGAGGAGTCTCCCGGCGGCCCCGACGAATGGTCTTCCCTGCGCGTCCTCTTCTCCGCCGGGCGCCTCGCCCACGAACATGATGTCCGCGTCCGGCCGCCCTTCCCCCGGCACCGCGCGCCTGCGGGTGCGGGCGAGACGGCAGCGGCGGCAACGCCGAACCTCTTCCTCCACCTCACGCAGGGCCGACTCGTGTTCAGAGGAGTCCAAGCTGAGCCAACTCCTCTCTCACCGCGGCCCGGCACTGCTCGCTGGCCGGCACCAGCGGCAGCCTCGGATCGCCGGAGCCGAACCCCAGCATCTCCATCGCCACCTTCACCGGCACCGGGTTCGTCTCCATGAACAGCACCTTGGTGAGCGGAAGCAGCCGGAAGTGAATCTCCCGCGCCTCGGCCAGTTTGCCCTCCGCGATCAACTCCACCATCTTGCGCCACTCGCCCGGCAGCACGTGGGCATCCGCGAGAATGCCGCCCACGCCCCCCAGACAGCAGATGGCGAAGGTCATGTTCCCGTCCCCGCTGAGCACCGCGAAACCCGGCTCGGAGAGGCGGATGACCTCGGTGATCTGCTGAAGGTCCGCGCTGGCCTCCTTGATGCCCACGATGTTGGGCACCCGGGACAGTTCCGCGGTGGTCTCTGCCTCCATGTTCACCGCGGTGCGCTTGGGGATGTTGTACATGATGATGGGAAGCGAGACGGCCTGCGCGATCTCGGTGAAGTGGGCCTTCAGGCCGTCCTGGGTGGGGCGATTGTAGTAGGGGCAGATGACCAGCGCGGCGTCCGCGCCCACGTCCTGGGCGTGCTTGACCAGCGCGATCGCCTCCGTGGTGCTGTTGGACCCCGCGCCCGCGATCACGGGCACGCGCCCGGCGACGTGCCGCACCGTCAACTCCACCACCCGGCGGTGCTCGTCGTGAGTGAGGGTGGCCGACTCGCCCGTGGTGCCACAGGGCACGAAGCCGCTGGCGTTCTGCTCGACCAGGTAGTCCAGCAACCTCCTCAGCGCCGCCTCGTCAATCTGCTGGGCTGAAAAGGGTGTGATATTGGGGACGAAAACGCCTCGCAGGTCAATCGACACGCGCGCCACCTCCTGGGATATGCACGGCTGAACGCTACCGCACGAGATGCTGATGCAGCACGCCAACCGCTTTCTTTCGCTGCGCCTCGGGGACCAGGAAGGAGAGGCTGATCTCCTCCGCGCTGGTCCCATACACCTCGATCGCGCTGTTCTTCAGGATCTCCTCCACCTCCTCCGCCCAAGTATCCAGGCGCTCGCGCAGAGACTCTCCCACCACCGAAATCAAAGCGAAGCTCCCGACATCTATCTTCGCCTCCACGCCGCGCGCTGCCAGCACCGACTTGATTACCGCGGCCACGTCGCGGTACTTGAGGGGGCGCACCGCAAACCGGGCCCCAACATCGCGGGTAGACACCTGGAAATAGGTCAACCGCTCCTTTGCAAGGCGCTCGGCAATCTGAAGCGCCAGCCGCGGGGTGGCCTCTTCCAGGTCGAAGATCACCAACTGCGCCTGGTCGGCGATGGCGGTGGCGCGGTTCTCTTCCGCGGCGCTCTGCGGCGATCCCACCACCGTCCCCGATGCCTCCGGGTTGCGGAAATTCTTGACCTCCAAAGCGATGGCGTGCTGGCGGGCCATCTCGGCGGCCTGCTGCTGGAGCACCTCGGCCCCCAAGCGGGACATCCAGACACATTCGTCATAGGTCAACTGGGGAATGCTGCGGGGCGAGACGCCCTCCTCCAGGCTCCTCGGATTGGCGGTCATCACTCCGTCGACTTCCTTGAAGATCTGGAGCGGAGCCACCTCCAACTTGTCCCCGAAGGGCAGTTGCGGCGTCTCCTGGATGATCCAGGAGAGCGCCACCGCGGTGTAGTCGCTGCCCCCGGCCCCCAGCGTCGTTATCTGGTGATTCGGCGTGTTTCCCTGGAACCCGGCCACGAACACGATCTGGCCGTCCTCCAGCGCGCTGAGCACAGGTTCGGGCTTGATCTGCACGATGCGGGCATGACCGAAGACGCCGTCGGTGACCAGCCCCGCCTGGCCGCCGCTGAAGGCGATGGTGTCGTAGCCCTTGGTCCGCAGCAGAGTCGCCATCGCCACCGTGGAGATGATTTCGCCGCAAGACATGAGCAGGTCCAGTTCTCGGGGCTGGATCTGCGGGTCAATGCGGCGCACCGTCTTCACCAGTTCCACCGTGGAATAGGGCTGGCCCTCCCGCCCCATCGCCGATACCACCACCACCGGATGGAGACCGCGGTCCCGCGCCTCCATGATCCGCTCGGCGGTGACGAGTTGGTTGTCCTCGGACTCGACGCACGTTCCTCCGAATTTCTGCACCACTACTTTCATTCGCTCACATCCCCCTGGGCCTGCCTGAAATTCAGCGCTTGGGCAGCAGGCCCATCTCGATCATCTTCTCCGCAATCTGAATGGCGTTGAGAGCCGCCCCCTTGCGCAGGTTGTCCGACACGATCCAGAGATTCAGTCCATGGGGCACGGTCGCGTCCTCGCGGATGCGGCCGACGAACACCTCGTCCCTCCCGGAGGCGTAGATGGGCACCGGATACTCCGCCTTCGCCGGATCGTCCATCACCACCACGCCCGGGGCCCGCGAGAGCGCCTCGCGCGCCTCCGCCGCCGAGATCGGCCCCTCGAACTCCAGGTTGGCGGCCTCCGAATGGGAGTTGAACACCGGCACCCGCACGGTGGTGGCGTTGATGCGCAGATCGGGCTCCCCCAGGATCTTGCGGGTCTCGTTCACCAACTTCATCTCTTCCTTGGAGTATCCGTCCTCCCGGAAACTCGAGATGTGCGGCAGGCAGTTGCCGGCGATGGGGTGAGGGAACAGGGTGGGATCCTCCACCAGTTCCTTCGCCATCTCCGTAACCGCCTGGCACATGTCGTGCAGCCGCTCCTCCGGCGCGCCCCTCTCCGCCAGCGGGGCGAGCCGCTCGCTGATCGCCGCCATCTCCTTCCGCAGTTGCTCCACGGGATCGTTGCCCTGCTTGGAGGTGCCCCGTCCCGACACCGCCTGATAGGTGGCGACCACCGCCCGCTTGAGGCCGGCGGCGTCGTGGAGCGGCTTCAGCGCGACCACGAACTGGATGGTGGAGCAATTCGGGTTGGCGATCAGGTTGTTGTGTCCACGCAGGGCGTCGGGGTTGACCTCCGGCACCACCAGCGGCACCTCCGGGTCCATGCGGAAGGCGTCGCCGTTGTCGATCACCACACACCCGCGCTTCGCGGCCTCCGGCCCGAAGTGCCCCTCCTTGGTGTCGCCTCCGGCGAAGAATGCCACCTCGATATCGTCGAAAACGTCCTCCCCGATCACCTCCACATGGTAGGTCTCTCCGTCCACCACGATGTCCCGCTCCCGGGTGGCGAAGACACGGAGGCTGGCCAGCGGAAAGCGGCGCTGGCGCAGCACGCGGATCATCTCCCGCCCCACCGCGCGGGCTCCCACTACTGCCACACGATAACCCTGTCCTGCGCTGCTCATTCGCCCTGTCGCTCCTCTCCGGTCGTAGCGTGGGATGATAGCATTCGCTCTTCTCCGGTGTCAACAGAACGGGATGACAATGCCTCGCCATCAAAGCAACCGACAGAGTGGTTGTGGATTGAGCGTGCGCGGCCGCTCTCGCGGAGGGAGACCATGGTCGGCCCGCGCTTCATCGCAGTCGGACTATTCTTCGGCCGGTGGCGCGCGCTTGTCGGATTCGCCTTCCCCGGCCTGCCCGGCGTCCTCCTTGGGAAGCTTCTTGATTCCCTTGCATTCCGGATAGCCGGTGCATCCGAGAAACGGCCCGAACCGGCCCCGCCGCACGGCCATCGGTTTTCCGCAGAGGTCGCAGACCGCGCCCGCGGCGAGCGCCTCCAGGCGGGCCGCCTCCTCGGGGAGCGGGGCCGTGTTCCTGCATTTCGGGTAGGCGGAGCACGCGAGGAAACGCCCCCTGCGCCCCGTGCGGATGACCATGGGCGCGCCGCATTTCTCGCACTTCTGGTCCGTCGGCTCGGGAGGCGGCTTGCGCTCCTTCCGCGCCTGCTCCGGCCCGCCGGGCGCGGGCTGCGTGTACTTGCACTCCGGGTAGCCGGAGCACGCCAGAAACGGCCCGTGCCTTCCCACCCTCAGCACCATCGGCTTCCCGCACTCGGGACACTTCTCATCGGTGGGCTTCGGCTCCACCTTCACCCGCTTCATGTTCGTCTCGGCCTTCTCCACCTCTTCCTGGAAGGGGCCGTAGAACTCCCGCAGCACGGCCACCCAGTCCTGCTCCCCCTCCTCGATCTTGTCCAACTTGGTCTCCATGTCCGCGGTGAAGTCCACGTCGATCACGTCCGGGAAATGGGAGACCAATTGATCGGTGACCAGGAAGCCGAGGTCGGTGGGGTGGAGGCGCTTCTCCTGGAGATACACGTACCCCCGCTCCTGGATGGTGCTGATGATGGGGGCATAGGTGGAGGGCCGGCCGATCCCGTTCGCCTCCAGCGCGCGCACCAGCGTGGCCTCCGTGTAGCGCGGGGGCGGCTCGGTGAACTTCTGTTCCCCGGAGAGACCCCACAGCACGAGGTGATCTCCCTCCCCCACCTCCGGCACCAGCACCTCTTTGTCCCTGGTGGGATAGATCGCGCCGAAGCCGGGGAACAGCACCTTCACCCCCCGGCCGCGCAGCAGATGGTCGCCGGCCGCGACATCGATCACCGTCACCGCGAGTTGCCTGTCGGCCATCTGGCTGGCCAGGAACCGGGTCCAGATCAACTTGTAGAGCCGCGCCTGGCGGTCATCCTTGAGCAGTTCCTTGACCTGTTCGGGGGTGCGGCGGAGAGAGGTGGGCCGGATGGCTTCGTGGGCATCCTGCGCGTCCGCTCGCGCCCGATGACGGCGCGCCTGCTTGGGGAGGTATTCTTCGCCGAACCGCTCCTTGATCACCTCCCGCGCCTCGGCCTGCGCCTCCGCCGCCACCCGCGTGGAATCGGTGCGCATGTAGGTGATCAGCCCCACATGGCCCTCCGCGCCCAGCTCGATCCCCTCGTACAGCGCCTGCGCCACCCTCATCGTCTGCCGCGCCGACATCCCGAGCCGGCTCGACGCCTCCTGCTGGAGGGTGCTGGTCACGAAAGGGGCGGGAGGCCGCCTCGCCTGCCGCGACTCCTTCACCCTCACCACCACCGGCTCCGACTCCCAGATCTCCGCCAGCGCCCGGCGGGCCTCCTCGCCGTTCTCCGGGGTGAACTTCTTCCCGCCCTTGCTCACCAGTTTGACCGAGAACAGGTCCTCCGGCGCATCCGGGGACACCCAGCCGACGATGTCCCAGTATTCCTCCGGCTTGAAGGCCTGGATCTCGCGCTCCCGCTCGCACACCAGGCGCACCGCCACGGACTGCACGCGCCCGGCGCTGAGGCGGCGTTTGCCCAACTTCCGCTGGAGCAGGGGGCTGAGCGTATATCCCACCAGGCGGTCGAGGATGCGGCGTGCCTGCTGCGCGTTGACGCGCTTGGGGTCAATGGTGCGGGGCCGGGAGAGAGCCTCGGTCACCGCGCGGCGGGTGATCTCGTTGAACTCGATGCGAAGCGGATGTTCGAGTTTGAGCGCCTCCGCGAGATGCCAGGCGATCGCCTCCCCCTCGCGGTCCGGGTCGGTGGCGAGGTATACCTGTTCCGCCTTGGCCACCGCCTCCCGGAGGCGTTTGAGCACCTGCGCGCGCTCCCTGATGGTCACGTACTTGGGCTTGAAATCCCTCTCCACCTCCACCCCCAGGCTGCTCTTCGGGAGGTCGCGCACGTGTCCCATGGAGGCGGCCAGTTGGTATTCCTTGCCCACGAACTGCCTGATGGTGCGCGTCTTGGCCGGCGACTCAACGATGATGAGCGATTTTGCCATTCCCTGATTCCTTGACCCAACCTGCGGACCGTCAGCGCACACGCATGTACATATTTCCCGGAAGCCGCCGCACCAGCCCCTTGAGTTCCAACATCAACAGCCCCGCGCTCGCCCGAGAGGAAGTCATGCGACACTGCTCGATGATCTCGTCCATGTGCCGCTGCTGGAGCGAGAGCGCGCGCAGCAACTCGCGTTCGTCAACGGAGAGAGGAGGTCCCTCGGGCCGCTCCTGCCTCTTCTCCTCCGCCTCGGGCGCGGGGGACGGTGCGGACACCTCCGGGAAAGCCACCTCGTCCAGAATGTCGTCCACGGATTCTACCAGACGCGCCCCATCCCGCAACAGGGCATGGGTGCCGCGGCTGAATTGGCTGTTCACGCTGCCGGGGACGGCGAACACCTGCCTTCCTTGATTGGCCGCCAGATTCGCGGTGAGCAGCGCCCCGCTCCGCTCCGGCGCCTCGGTTACCAGCACCCCCAGCGCCAGCCCGCTGATCAGCCGGTTGCGAATGCGGAATCGTCCCTGCCGGGCGGGAGTGCCCAGGGGAAACTCGGAGATCACCGCCCCGCGCGTCACCATCTTCTCCCGCAGTTCCATCGTGTCCCGCGGGTAGGGGACATCTATCCCGCACGCCAGCACCCCGATGGTGCGTCCGCCGGCCGCCAGCGCCCCCCGGTGAGCGGCGGCGTCGGCCCCCACCGCGAGTCCGCTCACCACCGTGATCCGGCGAGCGGCGAGACCCCGCGCCAGCGTCTCGGTCGCCATCCGCCCGTAGGCGGTAGCGCGGCGGGTGCCCACCACCGCGATCGCGCGCTCGTCAACCGGCTCCAGTCTTCCCCTGACGAACAGCATCGGCGGTGGATCGTATATCTGCCGCAGGTTGGCCGGGTATTCGTCATCGTGGATGGTGACGATGCGCGCCCCCAGCCGGGCCAGGGTCTCGATGTCGCGGGCGTAGTCCCTTTCCTTGGCGCGGGCGAACCGGCCCGCCTCCGGGCCGGTGAGGCGGCAGACGCGGTATACCTCGGGGAGCCCGGCCGAAATGACCGCCCCGGGCGATCCGAAGTGGTCCAGCAAGTCGAGGGTGGTGCGCGCGGGCAGGTCAGCCGCGTTCAGTGCCAGCCACGCCTCGTGGTTCTTCACCCTTCAGTCTCGCCGCCCGGGGGTGCGCGGTGCCGGCGCCCGGATCAACGGCCCGCCGTGCGTCCGCCCCCCAGCCGTGTGGTCTGGCTTCTCGCGGTGCCTGGCTGCTGGCTCTCCTCGCTGGGCGGAATGCTCTCGTCGGTGAGGAAACTCCATTCGTCCCGGCCCTCGTTCCCGCGGTAGTCGCGCGCGGTCACCCCGATAAGATGAACCCCGGTGGACATGGCCGGAAGGTTGGCCTGCGCCACGCCGGTCACCGGGTCGAAACTCACCCTGGTCGGCTTCCCGTCAACTGTGAGCGTCACCGAGTCTCTGACCACTCCGCTGCCATGGTCCGTCACCGCGAACTTCAACTCGATCTTCTCCTGCCCCGACACCACGTCATTGGGCGCGGGCTCGAAATCGCTGAATCTGGGCGGGACGGGGTCTCCGGCCGCGGCGGAGAAGCAGTAGAGGTCACCGGCTCCGGTCAGACACAGGACCATCCCGTCCGCCTTCACCAGCGGCGCGTAGATCCCGAACTCGGAGGCTTCGTTCAGCAACTGATCGGGGCTTACGCACCGGTACACCCACTCGGTCTCGCCGGAGCCGATATCGGCGATATAGACCAGCGCGGCGCCGGTTCCCACCATCACCTTCCCGTTGTCCACGAGCGGGGGCGAGGTGGCGGGCATGCCCAGTTTGATCGGGCCGCGCCGCTGGTCCCACCCCGACCGGGCCGACAAGACGAAGATGCTGCCGTCAACACACGGTACAAACAGGCTGCCTCCCACCACGGTCGGGCGCGCTCCGGCGGGAGAGGGCAACTCCACCGTCCAACTCGTCGCTCCGGTGCGCGCCACCGCCCTCAATGCGTCGCCGCTGGAGACCAGCACCCTTCCCCCCGCCACCACCGGCGGAAACGCCTTCGGTCCGTGCAGTCCGGTTGACCGCCACCGGAGGCGGCCCCTTCGCGGGTCCACCGCCTGCACCGAGCCGTCTTGAGACAGGAAGTACACGCTGCCGCCGTGGATGACGGGGCCCCAGCGCAGGGCCGTAGCCGCAGAACACGCCCACCTCGGGGCTCCCGTCTCGGCGTCCATGCCATACACCATATCCCGGGTCCCCACCACCACCAGATCGCCCAACACGGCCGGGCTGGGGATGATGGTCTCACCGCACCTGGTCGCCCACACCGTGTCCCCCTCCTCCTGGTCGAGGGCATACAGTTTCGGTTCATCGGTCCCCACGATCACCACATCGCCGACCAGAAGCGGCTCCGTGGTGACCCGCGGCGGCCGGTCCTCGTCGCTCTCGGGCTCGGGCGCGAATTCCCACTGCTCGGCCCCGGTTCGCAGGTCGAGGCAGTGAAGTTTGCCGCCATGGGACACGAACACGCGGTCTCCGCCCACCACCGGCGCCAGCAGGTTCCGCGGCTCCGGCCCCATGGAGAAAGTCCAGAGCACGGACAGAGGGGGAGTCAGTGCCGCCGTCTGCGCGCCATCCTCCTGGGCCGCGGCATACGGAGCCGCCCACACCACAGCACAGACCAGGGCGACAGCAACCAGACAGAGGATCCGCAACCGCGGGCCAGCAACGCATTCGCTACGTGTGAGAATCATCTGGGCCTCCTGCAAGCAACGGGACGCCGCATTATAGCACGCGGCGGGAATTCGCAACAAGGAGAGGATTCAGGAGCGGACGCAGTTCAGGCCGGGAAGGA
>JALGTT010000394.1 GCA_029821235.1 Candidatus Hebobacteria bacterium
GTCGGTGCCATTGGTGAGGTCGGAGACGACGACGTCCACGCCCTGCGCGCCGTCGTCGTCGGCCTCCAGGATCAGTTGGAAGGCCACGATCTCGTTCCGGCCGGAGAACAGGGACACGGTCGTCCCGTCCCACACGGCATTCCCGTCGCCGTTCTTGAGGGGGTTGTCGGTGTCGTCCTGGTAGATCTTCTCACCGTCGTCCACCGCCCACACCCAGCGCAGGCTCGCTCCTGCGGGTTGGGAAGCGGCCGCCACCGCGATCGCCAGACACATCAACAGCCATACCGCGCGTCGCATCTCACTACCTCCTCACCTTGCTCAAGAGGTTGATTCCACAATGCCCGACAGGTGGACTATAAAGGCAGGTCAAATGCTCTCTGGACATAGACGGCCATCTGGTCTCTGGTGACGATGAGGTCGGGCCGATAACGGCCACCGAGGGCTGGGCGATGTACTCGATGTACTTGTAAGCCCAATGGTCGCTGGCTACATCGGGGAAGGTGGGAGTGTCGGGCGGGGAGTAGCCGGGCAGGTCAGGCCGGTTGGTGGGGGAGACGACGGCGCGGGCGATGAAGACGGCCATCTGTGCTCTGTCGACCTGGATGGTGGGCCGGTAAGTGCCGTCGTCATAGCCGGCGACGATGTCCTGGGCTGCGGCGTACTCGACGTACTTGAAAGCCCAGTGGTCGGTGGGGACATCGGAGAAGGTGGCGGAAGCCGGCCCGGTGGGCACGAACTCGTCGCCCCCGGCCAGCGCCCGCGAGATATACACCGCCATCTGGTCCCGCGTTACCGGAAGACTGGGCCGATACGTGCCGTCGGGAAACCCGCCGACGACCCCGGCGGCCGCGCACGCCTCGACCTGCCGAACCGCCCAGTGGGCATCGGTAACATCCGAGAACGTGGGTGTGCGGTACTCGTCCGCGCCGATGTCCACCGCGGCCCCGATGGGCCGCGTCTGGCCGTCCATATCGGTGGGCACGTCGGCGGTGAGGTCGGCGCCCTGGTCAATCGCCGAAGTCGCCCCACTCACCAGGTGGAAGTTCCCGCTGCCGGGGTCCTCGAACAGGCTCAGGCTGGCGTGCCAGAGGTTGTGGTGCTCGGTGGCCGCCCCGCCGTCGCGCAGATGGTAGTACTGGCTGCAGATGTTGTTCGCGATCTCCCCGGAACTGTTGAAGCGCGAGTCAATGGAACTGTCGTAGCCCGCGAAAGTGCTCCAAAGAGTGTTGTTGTACACCTTGAAGTCGTGCGCGGAGTTCATGTAGATGGCGACATCCTTGGTCCCGTTCACCACGTTGTTCCGCATGATGCCGCCGCGGTGTTCGTAGGTCATGTCGCCGTCCCGGAACCACTCCGGCGCGGTGCCCCCGCCTCCGAACGAGAGGGGAATGTCGCAGTTCTCGAAGTAGCACCCCTCCACCACGGTGTCCTGCGAGTTGCCCTTGGCGAAGAATCCGTAGCCGACGAGGTCGGGGTCGGGGCCCTTGGTCACATTGTAGAACTCGCAGTTGCGGATTACCCACCCGACCGAGCCGACGATATCTATCCCCTCCACGACATCTCTCATGCCCTGGGTCGTGTAGCCGATAACGCAGTCCTCGATCAGCCCGTAGTCGGAATAGGGCCCGGAGTGCCCGGGGGAAGTCACCTTCACCGGCCCCTCGCCCGCATCCCACATCACGAGATTGCGGAGCGTGCAGTAGTCCGAGTCTTCGTTCACCTGGACGCAGTGCCAGTACACGTCCCGCAGGGTCATGTTCTCCGCGGTGAAGTGGGGTGACCGGTAGAGTTTGAACACGAACTGGGTGCCGCCGTTGATGCCCGCTCCCTGGAGGACGACTGCGGCGCGGTTGCCGGACTGGCTGCGGATGGTGAGGTTGGACTTGTCGGAGATGGTGACCAGCGTGCTCTCGGTCCACTGGTAGGGGCGGCCGCGGCCACGGCCGAACGCAACTCGGAAACAGAGGAGACGGTGATGGTCGCGGCGGAGACACGGGCCGTAGAGAGCGCCGCGGCGGGGAACAGCGATAGCAACGCGAGAACCCAGTTACAGTATCTGCCCATTTGCTGCACCAGCAATCCCAGGTGATTATACTCCGGCCGCAGCGACAGGTAAAGGGTTGCGGGATCGAACAACCGCCTGTCAGTCGGGAACGGGAGAGTCTGCGCCTGCCGCCCCCGTCCGGTCCGAGGGCAGGCCTCCCCAGAGAAACCTATTTCAGCATCACCAGGAGTACGGTGATGGTGAAGAAACTCGCCACGGTGGAGGTGAATACGGTGGTGGCCGTGAGGCGGGGGTGGACGTCGAATTCCGCGGCATACACGGCCATGTTGACCCCGGTGGGCATGGCGGCGAGCAGGATGGCCACCTTGAACACCAGCCCGTGCAGACCGAGCAGGGTGGCCAGGGCGAAGGCGATGGCGGGCGACACCAGCAACCGGAGGCAGTTGGGCAGCACCAGTTGCCCCAGGAACTCCCTGACTTGAGACCTCGCCTTCGCCAACTGGATCCCCAGCAAGAGTTGCGCCACGGGGATCACGGACTTGCCGAGCAACTCCAGCGGATTCATGAGATAGTCGGGGAAGGTCACCCGCAGGTTGTGCAGGATGAGGGCGACGACCGCCGCGTAGAGACAGGGCAGGCTGAACACGGTGCGAACCGCCTGACGCCTCCCGCCGAGATGACGGGAGGCATAGTAGACCGCCATGGTGTTGGAGAGGGCGTTCAGCACCACCAGCCAGATCACCGCATATGTCAAACCCTCGTCCCCGAACGCGTAAAAGACCACCGGCATCCCCATGTTGCCCGCGTTCATGAAGATGGTGGTGATGAGAAGAAAACTCTCCTTCTTCGTGTCGTAGCCCCTCACCCGCGCAATTACTTTCCCCAGCGCCCACAGGCAGAACGACACCAGCACCGCCACCCCCACCAGCGGCAGGGCGTGGCCGAGGGTTGCCGTGGTGGTGAGCAGAGAGGTGAAGATCAGGCAGGGGAGGAGCACGTAGATGACGATGGTGGAGAGGGCGCGGACCTCAGTCCGACGATAGGTCTCGATGATGAAGCCGATGGCTACGGTGACCAGAATGGGTAGAATGGCAGTCGGCATGGGTAACTACCTTCGACTCAGATCACGCTGAACCCCTGCCGGCCCTGCTGTAGGGCGGGCAGCCTTGTCCTACGAAGCCTTGGCGAAG
>JALGTT010000036.1:0-6758 GCA_029821235.1 Candidatus Hebobacteria bacterium
GATCCCCAGGACGGCTTGCCGGTCTCTCTGGACCAGTGGATCGCGCGGGACGGGCTGTTCTGCCTCAAGGTGAAACTGCGGGGCAACGACCTGGAGTGGGACCTCAACCGCATGCTGGAGGTGGCGGCCGTGGCGCGGGAGACCCGCGCCCGCATCGGCGACCATCCGCTCTATTTCACCGCGGACACCAACGAGATGTGCGAGACCCCGGAATACATCGTGGAGTTCCTCCACCGGCTCCAGGAGCGGGACCCCCGCACCTACGACGACCTGCTGTATGTGGAGCAGCCCACCGAACGCGACCTGGCCGCCCGCCGGCTGGACATGCGCCCCATCGCCGCCCTCAAGCCGGTGCTGGTGGACGAGAGCCTCACCGGCCTGGCCGACATGGACCTCGCGCTGGAACTAGGGTGGTCGGGGCTGGCCCTCAAGGCCTGCAAGTGCCAGTCGGTGGAGCTCCTCCTCGCGGCGCGCGCCAAGCATCTGGGGGTTCCCTATGCCATCCAGGACCTGACCAACCCCGCGCTCGCCCTGCTCCAGTCGGTGGGGATGACCGCGCGCCTCTACCCCATCATGGGGGTGGAGGCCAATGCCACCCAATTCTTCCCCTCCGCCTCCGAGCCGGAGGCGGCCGTACACCCCGGCATCTTCCGCCGCCGGGAGGGAATGCTGGACACCCGCACCCTCCAGGGCCCCGGCCTCGGCTACCAGATTGGATGGATCAACCGTGAACTTCCCCAACCATGGTAGCGGAGGCGGGAGGGTTTTCGCATTTCCGCTAACCTGCTAGACTAAGATGCGGCTCATTCGCGGCCGCAGCATCTGTGCAGAGGGACGGGCAATGGCCGAAGACGACCTTCAAGACGCGGCCCCGCAGGGCGGGGATGAACAGACTGATCGGCGGAATGGCAACGACGAGCCCGCCGGCGCGGCCTCGCGATCCGGAGACGGACTCGGGTTCGACTCGCTGGCGATGAACGAGATCGCGGCCTCCGTGACGGAAGAGCCCACGGGCGAGTTGGAGCGCCGCCGCGGCAACCGCTGGCTGATCGTGGTGGCCGTGCTGGCGGCGGCGGCGGTCGTATACGCAGCGGGGCGCGCGGTCGTCAACCTGCCTCCCGGCTCCGAAGCGCAGACGAGGCTGCGGGGTCGCCTGATGACGCTGGAGTCCTGGCGCAACGGCGTGGTGGTGGGCGCCCGCTACCTCTCCGGGGACACCCTGCGGGTGGATCTGTCGGGTCAACTCTCCACCAAGGACAGCGAGGCGAGAGACACCTTCAGGAAGGCGGCCCGAGAGGTGATGGAGGTGCTGATCCAGGAGCGGCCGGGCCGCGACCTTCACATCGTCGGATTCCAGGGAGAGGAGCAGATTCTTCAGGCCGAATATCGCCAGAAGTCCAACCTGGTCGGCCCGGGCGGCGAGGTGGTGCCCGAAATCCTGATCCACGTAAAGGGCGACCCGAAGCGCCTCTCCGAGGAGGCGGGCTCGGGGAGCCGACCCAGGGAATAGCCCGCTCCTTCCTCTGCGTCCCCCTTCGGCCGCCATTCCGGGCGGTGACCCGGGGGCGCATTCCCTCCTATCCGCCGGCCTGGCGTCGTCATTTCGCGGCCCAGGTTGTGGAAAAACCCCTTCAGGGAAAGAGGGCACATATTCGCGTGGCCCCGTCGCTCTGTCCCAGGATGAGAAATACGGGATCAAGAACGGTTTCCGGAAGATGCCCAGCCCAAACCCTCCGCCGGAGCGGGCGGCTCAACCAGGTGCCCCTGACGAGGGGCCGGCGAAAAGGCGCATCGAGGACGGCGTCGCGGTAGTGGAGGCGCTGGCGCGCGCCGCGCGTCAAGTGTCTCTCTACGGGCAGGAACACCCCGTGAGCCTGTCCGCCACCGCGCGGGCCGTGGACCTTCTGGAGTCCCGCATTCCCGACCAGGACATCGAGATCGCCGCGGACGAAGAGAATCTGTCCTGGAACGGCGCCGCCCTCCCGGCTTCCCACCCCCACGTTTCCTGGCTTCGGGAGAGCATGAGGCAGCGGCTCATCGCCTCCATCGCGTTGCACCCTCCCGTCCGCGCCGAAGAGGTGGTGAGGCTGCTCGGCATACTGGCGGAGGACGTGCAGACGCTGGCCGACTCCGGCGGCGCGATGAAGGCTTTTTCTCGGCAGCGCTCCAGCTGCGTCAGCATCCAGGACGTGGATTTCGCGCAGAAACTCCGCGAATCGGAGGCCGCCTGGCTGGAATCCTGTCAGCAGATTGCGCCGGAGGACTCGGACACACTGGCGCAAGTGGTGGAAAAGTGTCTCGAAGTCCAGCGTTGGAGCGACGCGCCGCCTCCCACGACGCTTCCGGTGGGCGCGGACCCGAGCTATGGTGAGGACCGTTCCTCGCAGGAACTGCTTGCGGAGGGGCTCGCCCGGCTCATCCAGCGGACCGGAGAGAACACGCATTTCCCGGACGAGGAGGCGCGGCGGACCTGGCGGCTGAACGTGATGCAATCCCTGAACGCGCTTCCTCCGGAGTGGCGGGCGAGCCTGTTCCGATCCGCCTCCGGCGCCTCCCCCGGCTTCCCCGACATGCTCACCCTCATCGCCAGGGAGATGTCCGTGGAGGAGTGTGTGTCCCTCGTGCTCGACAGCCCGGGCGCCATCACCAAAGAGCGGTCGGGGGGGCTGAGACGGCTGCTCACCCGGATCATGTCCGACCCGGACCGCACGCAGGCGATCGCGCCCCGGCTCCACCAGGCCGCGCTGGAGGCGGGGATCGAAGAGCAACTCTACCAGAACGTCGTCGGGGTGCTCTTGACGGAGATCAGGCAGGGAGGCTCGGATGGGCTGATCGCCGAGCCCGCGCATCCGGCCTCGGTCGCCGCCGACGCGCCTCCGCAAGAGGCATTCTCCGATCTTGTCCCGGCCCCGGACGCGCACACCATCCGCCGGGCGCGCTCCCAACTGCTGGTGGATCTGACCGAGTGTGACCTGAGCGAGGTGCAGCGGGCAGTCGTGTTCCGCGCCCTGGGGGACCACGTGGAACAGTGCCTGAGAGACGGGGACACCGAGTTGGCCCTGGAGGAGATCAGGACGCTCTTCCGTCTGACCCAGGAGGGAGGCGAGCAGACGCGTGAATTGGCAGAGCAGACGCTGGCGCGGATTGACGCCTCCGCGGCCGCGCAGGCTCTGCTGGAGGCCGCAGAGGAGGGCGCGGGGGAGGAGCGGGTGGAGGCGATTCTCTTGCTCGGCTGCCTGGGGAGGGCGGGGATGGAGGCGCTCGTCAGCCTCGCGCAGCGGCCGGATTCCGATCTCGCCGCCGGGGCGGTCAAGATGCTCGCCGCGCGCGACGGGCCGCTCTATGAGCATCTGGAGAAACTGCTCATGTCTCTCTCGCTGGAGAGCGTGGGGGTGGTGCTCCCGGTGCTCCTGTCCAGCGGCGACGACGATCTGCTGGCGCGGCTCCATGTGCTGACCCAGCATCCTGACGTGGCAGTGCGCAGCGAGGTGGTGAGATTGGCGCGTGGTTGCCGTCGGGCGGAGATGACGGAGATGTTGGTCAAGTTTGCGCGGGACGAGGAACTGGAGGTTCGGCTGCCCGCCATCGCCGCCCTGGGCGAGCGGCGCGCCAAGGGGGCGGTGCCCGCGCTGTGCGCCCTCATCCGCGGCGCCACCGCCCACAACGAGCCGGTGGTGGTGCGGGAGGCGGCGATCGCGGCCCTCGGGAATATCGGTTCCGCGCGCGCGGTGGGCGCGCTGGCGGAGGTGCTGGGAGGCGGGGGACTGTTGGGGCGGCTGCGCGCTCCGGCGCTGCGCGTGGCCGCCGCCCGCGCGCTGGGCGCGATCGGCTCCCCGGAGGCGAAGGCGGCGCTGAGCCAGTTCACCCGAAGCCGTCAACGCGCGGTGCGGGATGCCTGCCAACAGGAATTATCGGCCCTGGAGACGCCGGTGCATCTGTCGCCCTCCATGATCAGGCCGGCTGCAGGCGTCGGAGCCCGGGAGCGGACAGATGCCCGATAACGCCGCCGTCACCCAGGAGGCGCAGCGCGCGGTGGCCGAGCGGGCCATCCTCACCTTCGCGCGCGCGCTGAAGAACGTGAGTTTCTACGATCCCTCCCATCCGGTGGTGCGAGAGGTGCTTCAGAGATTCCTCGACGATCTGCTCCTGCTGCTGGACTCCCGGCCGGAGCTGGTGATCAAATTCGTCAGCGGATACGTGGCCATCGATGACCGCGCGGTGACCGGGCAGCACGCCGCCCTCGGCAATCTGGCGGGGGCCTGCCATCGAAGGGGGGTGGAGGCGATCACCTTCCGGCGGGGGGTGCAGGCCTACGACGTGGAGCGGTTCGCGGCGCTGCTGGCCGCCGACTGCGAGATGATTGAGAAGGAGGGGGGCATCGGCAAACTGATGGTGAGGGAGGGCATCCAGCACATCGTGGTGGAGAGATTCAGCGCGCGGCCCAGGAGCGACTGGCGATGGGTTCACGCGCGCACGATAGACGTGCTGCGGTCCGCTGCCTCCGGGGTTCGCACCAACCGGCCGCTGGATGTCGCGGGTGTCCGCCTGAGCGTCCGGGAAATCGTGGATGACGTGCTCGGCGAGCGGTCCATCCTCTTCAATCTCAATTCCATGAAGGGTATGGACGAATACACCTTCATCCACGCGCTTCACATCTGCATCCTGGCGATCGAGTTGGGCCGGCAGATCGGCCTCGACCGGCATCAATTGGAGCAACTCGGGATCGCCTCCCTGCTCCACGATGTGGGCAAGATCTTCGTGCCCCTGGGTATTCTGCGGAAGCCCGGCCCTCTGGACGAGGAAGAGTTCGCGGTGATGAGCCGGCATCCGGTGGACGGCGCGGTGGCCCTGGTGAGAGAACCGGAGGTGCCAGAGGCGGCGGCCGTGGTGGCCCTCGAACACCACATGCACCACGACCACAGCGGCTACCCCCGCCTCCGGCGCCCGCACCCGCTCCATCTCTACAGCCTCATCGCCGGCATCGCGGATGTGTACGATGCGTTGACCACGATTCGGCCCTACCGTCCGGCGCTTCCTCCACTGAGCGCGGTGGAGGTGATGAGCAACGAGTATTCCGGGCGGCTGGAGCCGCGCCTTCTCCACCGCTTCCTCGCCATGCTCGGCCCGTATCCCTCGGGCACCCTGCTGGGCCTTCCGGATGAGCGGCTGGTGGTGGTGACCAGGCCGAATGGAGACGCACCCGAGAATCCGTTCGTGCGGAGGCTGGAGAAGAGCGCGGGCGGGAAGCGGCTGTCCCGGGAGGAACTCCCGTTGCAGAAGTTGACTGGAGAGCCGAGCCGCCTCACCGTCCTGGACCCCACCGCCCTGGGCCTGGACCTGATCGCGCTGCTGCACGAGGCGGCCGCCGCGACCGCGCTGGAATCACAAGTGGAACTGGTCTAGCCCGCACTGCGGGGGGTGCTACGGGGACGCGTTGTTGGCGGGAGGGGGGAGTTTCTCCACCGTCACCGACGCCACCCACAGATCCTGCTTGCTTCCCTTGGCGTTGATGCGGAAATCGTAGCCGTTGCGATTGGAGAAGGTCGCGTCCTTCAACTCGAAGCGGTACCGCCGCCACCCCGGCCCCGCGTCCACCCACTGCCACCGCGTGAACCGATAGCCGGTCACGGAGTCGTACATGATGTTGAAGCCCAGTTTCCTCCTGCCGACGAAGGCCCCCTCGCATTCCACGGTGATCGCCACCGGCGTGCGGCCCTGGTCGAAGTACATCCACCCGTCATCCACATCGAAGTAGATCCAGGGGTTGTCCATATCGTCCCGCCCCCGGCCCGGCCGCATGTGGGTGCGCACACATTGCCGGCCTCTCCACTCCACCGCGCTCACCCGGCCTCCGATCAGGCCGCGCAAGGGCGTCTGCGCCAGCCCGAGCTCCGGCTGTTCCTGCATCGCCCAGTCCGCGTAGACCAGGGGCACCGCGCTGAGATCTACCCCGCCCCGCGCGGCGAGCACCGCCTCCCGGGTGATGGGAAACGGGCGCACTGGCTCCGGGTCGAGCCCTGGGATCAGCACCGGACGGGGCCCCACGCGAAGAGTTACGTGCTCCAAGTCTTCGGCCGCCGCCGCGGTCCCTGGCGCTCCCCCTAGCGGCCTCGCCTGTCGGGCGGCTTCCTCGTCGGCCAGCGGCGCGAGCGCGCAGGCCGGCAGCCTCCGCTCCTCATCGCTCCAGGCCAGCGCGCTCCATTGCTCACCCGCGTGGAGCGCCATCGCCCACAGGTGGGGGCCAAGGCGCAGCCAGCCGGCCAGCTCGAAGCCCTGGAGCGGCGCAGTCCACTCGGCGCTGATGGCATCCGAGGGCAGGTAGCAGCGCTCCGCGCCGAAGGCCCAGGCCAGCAGATAGCGCTGAACCCACTCGTCGGCCGACAGAATGTCCCCGGAGCCCAGCACCCATACGGGCCGCCCGCGTGGGTCGGATTCCCCATCGGGCAGCACCTCCTCGCACAGCACGGACCAGGCCAGCGCAAGGGAGGAAAGGCCGTCGGGCCGCGGATCGAGGTAGACACCCAGCCGGTCGAACTGCTGCCAGGTCTCCGAGGCCTTCACCTCGGCGATGTGGGCGATTCCCAGGGACCCCAGCTCCGGCTTGATGATGAGACAATCGGGGTCGACGCGCTTCGCCTCCTCACGGGCCGCGGCCAGCAGGGCGAAATACTCTCCCCGCGCGCCGCGGAAGTTGTGCAGGTTGGGCTGCCTCCGCACCTGCCAGTGGCCCACCCTGCCGGCGAAGTGGGACACGGCCT
>JALGTT010000036.1:6764-16747 GCA_029821235.1 Candidatus Hebobacteria bacterium
CGCGGCACCGATCTGGCAAGTTGGCCGGGGGGCACATTGCGTCCGGGATCAACCGCCCACTCGGCACAGGGGCCCAGCACCAGGGTGACCTCCAGGCCGTGTGTGCGCGCCGCCTCCACCGCCGCGTCGTCCGCCCTCCAGACGAACTCGCCCGGCCTGGGCTCGACGCGGTTCCAGTCCAGCGTCCAGCGCACCCCCTGTACGCCCGCGGAGGCGAGCCGGGACAACTCCGCGGCGCGCTCATCCGGGGAGAGTGCAGGCAGATCGAGGTCCGCCCCCAGGAAAGGGGCGGCCAGCGCGCCGCCGGGCGCCAACAGGAGGCAGGCCAGCAGCGCCCACAGACAACGAAGCCGGGCCCAGCTCCCGCGGGAGCGCCGACCCGGCTTCAGACCTCTGAGTTTCCGCGTTTCAGACATGTTCGCGGGCAGGCCCGCGAATCCCGCCATCAGGCGCCGCCCGGCGCACCTGACGATCCCTCGGCTCGGCGCCGCCCGGCGAGGGCGGCCGCGCCGCAGGGAAATGGCGAGAGCGTCACTGCTGCTCCGCGACGATGCGCTGCGCCTCCGCCATGGACAACCAGACGCCCTGCTCCTTGAACGTCATCCAGCGCAGGTAGCCGGCCAGAGACATGTAGTTCGACTCGGCAGCGAAGGGCTGCAACCCGGACACGTTCGGGTAGTCAGCCGCCGCGGCCGGGGTCGTTCCCATGGCAAACAGCATGGCCACCGCCACCAGGATCAACAGCGTCCAACCCATCTTGGTCATCGTTCAGCCTCCCTTCATGTGTGAGAGCTATGTGACCGCACCTCAAGTGTTTGGCCTCCGAGGACAGTATCTCCTCGTCTCATTTGGCGACACCGCGCCCCATCAGTGCTTCGGGAAGCGGATGAGCACGGTGAGTCCATCCTTGCTCCTCAGTTCGAGCTTCCCCCGAAGGTCGGTCTCCACCACTCCCTTCACGATGTTCAATCCCAGGCTGGTGCAGTTCTCCAGGTCGAACTTTGCCGGCAGGCCCGGGCCGTTGTCGCTCACCTGGACTATCACATCCCCGCCCACCTCCGAGAAGGTAACGGTCAGCCTGTCGGGCTTTCCGCCAGACAGGCCGTGTCTGAGGGCATTGTCCACCAGCTCGCCCAGCGCCACCGCGAGCCGAGAGGCCTTGTGGGAGGGAAGGCGAACCTGCGCGCCGGTCACCTTGGTCGCGACCGAACCGCGCGTGGCGCCCAGCACCGACTGCTTGAGCACCTGGATCACCCGCCGCGTCATCTGCCGCGCGTCCACCAGTTCCGGATCGCGGCTGGGCCCCAACTCGTGCACCACGGCCATGGTCTGGACATGGGCGATGGCCCGCTTGATCACCCCCTCCGGCGATAGTTTGCGGGACCGGCGCAGCTCGGTTCGCAACACCCCCGCCACCGACTCCAGGCTGTTGCGCACCAGATGGTTGATCTTGCCCATCAGAGCGGACACGAACTCGCACTGCCTGCGCACCTCCTGGCTCAGGTGCGCGTTCTCCACCGCCAGCGCGGCGGTGCCGGCAATGGCCGCCAACATCCGCTTCTGCTTCTCCGTGAACTGACGGGATTTGCGCCGATAGAGACACAGCGCTCCCAGCGCCTCCCCGCGGGACATCATCGGCGCGCAGGCCCCGGCGCGGAGCCCCTCCGAGCGCGCCAGATCCCGATATCTGAACCTGCCGTCCCGACTCACGTCCGCGCTGGTGAGCACCGAGCCGGACTGAACGGCCTTCCCGGCCATTCCCTCTCCCGGCTTGAGCCTGATCGCCGTCTCGAGGGGCGTATCCGGGGAGAATCCCCGCGCCGCCCTCACCACCAGATCGCGTGTCTGCCGGTCAACCAGCAGCAACAGCCCGGTGGGGGCGTCGAGAATGTCGCTGGCGTGTGCGAGCACCGCCTCCAGCGCCTCGTTCAAGTCCTCGGAGGCGGCCAACTTTCGGGACAACTCGAACAACTTCGTGAGATCGTCGAGATGCTGCACCACATCCCGGTAGAGGAGCGCGCTCTGCAGGGCCAGCGCTCCCTGGTTGGCATAGGCCGCCAGCAGGGCCCTCAGGTGAGTGGGGAAACGCCGCGGGCGGTCGTCGCCCACCACCAGCAGTCCTCGCAGTCCCTGCTGAGTCGTCATCGGGGCACACAGCAGCGACTTGGCGTTCAGCCATTTCACCAGCGGATCCTCGCCGCGGCCCTCCCGTTCTGCATCGCACACCGCCTCCGGAGCCCCGGAATCGAGGGCCTTCGCGCCCACGTGTTTGTCCTCCAGAGGAGGGACTTCCGCCTCCTCCATCCCCACACACCCGGCCCACAGCGGCGCCAGGTCGCCTTTCTCGTTCGGAAGCAGGATCGCCGCCCGGGGCGCCCCCAGCGCCTTGGCCGCCCCCTCGGCCACCGCATTGGCGATCTTGTCCACCTCCAGGGTGGCCGCAATGTGGGTGCTCACCCAGGTGAGATCGGCCATCTCCAGCAGCCGGCGCTGCATGTCCTCAAACAGTTGGAGATTCTCGATGGCGACCGCACTCTGGGCGGCAAAGGCGGAGAGCACCTCGCGGTCCAGCCGGCGAAAGGCATCCTCGGATTCGCTCATCAGGATCAGCACGCCCACCGGCTGACCCCGAACCGGGAGGGCGAGGCCGAGAGCGCTGCCGATACCGGCCGCGTGCAATTGCTCGTTGATCTCCGCGTGTTTGGCCTTCGGCCGCCACCAGAGGTTGTCCCCGGACTCCGCGCTGGTCAGCTCCGCCATCGCCGAAAGAATGGACGTATCGGGGAGCCGCGGAAACTCTGGGACCCCCTCGCTGGCCCGCACCATGGGCCGCCCCTCATCATCCGCGAGCAGCAGACAGCAGGCGTCCGCCCCCGTGGTGCGAACGGCAAGACGACACACCGCGCCCAGCAACTCCTTGAGGTCCAGCGCGGAGGCCAGCGCGTGCCCGAGATCCGCGATGCACTGCTGGTGCTCATCCGCCGAGTGTCGCTGGCGGTCTTCGAGTGCCCTGGTGCGGAGCACGGAGGCCGCCTGCTGAACCAGGCCGACCAGGAAAGACAGCACCTCGGCGGAAATGCCCCCCTGGTGAATGCTGAGCGCCCCCACCCAGCGTTCGCCGTCATGGGCCCGCACCACCACCCCCTCCTTTGCTCCCACCTGGCTCAGAAAGGCCGCGTGCTCCTGTTTCTCGGGCCGCAGCCGGATCACCGCCGCCTGGTCCGCCTCCGCCTTCCCGCTCCAGAACCCATCCGGGGGCTGAAATGTCTTTGCCTTGCCCTCCAGCCGCACCCCGCGGGTGCGGCTGGCGGTCAGCCGCCCGTCCCCCTCCGCCTGCTCCCACCACACCAGTCCCGCGTCGGGGCAGGCGCGCGCCGCCCATTCCAGCACCGCCTGAATCACCGCGGAGGAGCGCTTCGCCCGCTGAATCTCGACCGCGGCCTCCCACGCCATCTCCGGCCCCACCGCGGGGGAGGACGGCTCGGGGGATTGGTCCGCCTCCGTGCGCTCCCGGGCCAACCGCCGGAGGGTGTGGCCGAGGGCCGCGATCACCCGCTCCCCCCCGTTGCCGACCCTGCCCTGCCGAAAGCACACCAGCGACCTCTCTTCGAGGAGGATGATCGCCTCGTCGAGGTCATGGGGGGAGCACTGGGCCGTTACGCCGTTGGTGATCGCGGCTAGGCACTTGTCGTCATCGAGGGGCCCGATGTCCTGCCACCATTCGTCCCGGCACCGGCCTCCCAACAACCTGTTGCCTGACCGTTCGAGATCACCAAGCCATGCGTAGATGACTTCCGCCGCTCCGCTCAGGTCCGGGCCGTTCTCTCCGCCCGGCTTTGTGTGCCCTCTCTCATCTGCCACGTTGTCATCCGATTCCAGCTACGGGCCCGTGCCCTTGGTTTTCTCAAGTCCCGCAACTCGCCGATCCCTTCGGTCGAACCGCGCGCATCATCCGGCGAGCTCGGACAGCACTCGCCTTCGTCCCCAGATCACGCGGATGAACACTATCTCCAGATACCTTCTCCACCCTCCGCTCACCTATCGCGTCTTTCCGGCGTGCGTAACACTTCTGCAACATCTTGTGGTCATAGCGCGACAAGGTCGCGTATGGCGGCCAGGCGTTTCGCCCCGATCCCCGGCACGCTCAGCAGTTCGTCAACGCTCTCGAACCCATGTCCGCGCTGCTCGACTAGGTCCTGCCGGCGCTGGACTATCCGTTGCGCCAACACCGGGCCGATGCCTGGGAGGGCTTCCAGGTCGCGGGCGGTGGCGGTGTTGAGGTGAATGCGGGAGGCAGGGGAGGGCTGGGCAGGCTGCCTGGCGTTGCCCCAGTGCGGATCTTTTCCATCGTCCGCCTCGGGCGCGCCGGGCGCTTCCCTCCCGGCGGGGGCTGCGTCGGCCGCCTCTACTGCCGGGGCCTCCACCAGCAGCGGGGCGGGGCCGGCGGCCGCTCCCGCGCGCTTTCCCCGCTGGTATACCAGCACTCCGGTTCCGGCCAGCAGCAGCGCCACCAGCGCCACGAGCGCCGCCTGCTCTGCCCGCGAGAAGTAGAACACTCTCCCCTCCGTCTGCTTCCCTATTTAGCGACGATGTTCACCAACCGGTCGGGCACCACCACGACCTGGCCGATGGTCTTCCCCTCCAGGTGAGCGCGCGCCCGTTCGGAGGCGAGCGCCATCTTTTCGAGTTCCTCCCGCGGGGTGCCCGCGGGAACGGTCAGCCGGTCCCTCAGCCTGCCGTTCACCTGCACCACCACCGTCACCTCCGCCTCCCTGGCCGCTTCGGTATCCCACCGCGGCCAGGTCTCGAGGTGTACGCTCTTCTCCATCCCCAACCGCTCCCAGAGTTCTTCGGCCAGGTGGGGGGCGAAGGGCGCGAGCAACTTGCACAGTTCCTCGCACGCCTCCGAATACGCCGTCCTCAACCCGGGGTTGGCCTTCTCGTCCGAAAGGGCCGCGTCGTCCACCTCCGTGAGCGCATTCACCAACTCCATCATCGCGCTGATGGCGGTGTTGAAGTGCCACCTCTCGATGTCATCGGTAACCCGGTGGATGGTCTGATGGAGGCGCCGGCGGAGCGAGACGGCCTTGCCCGCCTCCACCTTCGGGCGGGTGCGCCAGTCCCGGTCGAAGTGCGCGGCGCGGCCGGCCACCGCGCGCCAGGCGCGCTGGAGGAAGCGGGCCACCCCCTCGATGCCCCCCTCCTTCCAATCGGCCTCCTGGTCGGCCGGCGCGAGGAAGAGGTCATAGGTGCGGAGGGCGTCCGCGCCATACCGCGGGATCACCTCGTCCGGCCCCACCACATTCCCCCGCGACTTGCTCATCGCCGCGCCGTCCTTGAGCAGCATCCCCTGGGTGAACAGCCGCGCGAAGGGCTCGTCGAAGCCGATCAGGCCCAGGTCGTAGAGCACCTTGGTGAAGAAGCGGGAGTAGAGCAGGTGGAGCACCGCGTGCTCGATCCCGCCGATGTACTGGTCCACCGGCAGCCAGTGGTCGGCCGCCTCGCGGGAGAAGGGCATCTCCTCGTTGTGCGGGTCCGCGTAGCGCAGGAAGTACCAGCACGACTCGATCCACTGGGCCATGGTGTCGGTCTCCCGGCGCGCCTCGCGCCCGCACTTGGGACAGGTGGTGACGACGAACGACTCCGCGGAGGGAAGCGCCTCCCCGGTGGCCGCGAAGGGCAGGTCGGTGGGCAGCACCACCGGCAGGTCTGACTCGGGCACCGGCGCCATTCCACACTGGTCGCAGTACACCACCGGGATGGGCGTGCCCCAGTAGCGCTGCCGCGACACCAGCCAGTCCCGCAGCCGGTAGTTCACCCTCCGCTCGCCCACGCCCCGCTGCTCCAGCCAGTCGGCGATCTTCTCCTTGGCCTCCTCGCTGGGCAGGCCGTCGAACTGCCCGGAGTTGGTCTGCACCCCGGCCTCCACGTAGGCGGACTCCATCGTCTCCGGGTCCAGGGTCACGCCCGGGGGCTGAATCACCACCCGCACGGGCAGGCCCTTGGCGCGGGCAAACTCCAGGTCCCTCTGGTCGTGGGCGGGCACCGCCATGATCGCCCCGGTGCCGTATTCCAGCAGCACGTAGTCCGCGGTCCAGATGGGTATCTCCTCGCCGTTGGCCGGGTTGATGGCGTTGACCCCCAGAGGAACGCCGTCCTTCGACGCCTCCGCCACCCGCTCCACATTGGTCCGCGCGGCCACCTTCTCCCGGTAGGCGGCCACCTCGGCCGCCTTGGGCGATCCCGCCACCAGTTTATCCACCAGGGGGTGTTCAGGCGCCAGCACCACATAGGTCACCCCGAAGATGGTGTCTATGCGGGTGGTGAAGACGCGGATCTTCTCCTCCCTGCCGGCCACCTGGAGATCGAACTCCACGCCCTCGCTGCGGCCGATCCAGTTCGCCTGCATCACCCGCACCCGCTCGGGCCATTCGTTCAGTTTCTCCAGGTCGTCCAGCAGCCGGTCGGCGTACTCGGTGATGCGGAAAAACCACTGCTCCCGCTCCTGCTTGGTGACCGGCCCGTCGCACCGCCAGCATTTCCCGCCCTGGGCCTCCTCGTCGGAGAGCACGAACTGACACTTCGGGCACCAGTTGACGGGGGCCTTGGCGCGATAGGCGAGGCCGCGCTCCAGGAACTTCAGGAAGAACCACTGATTCCAGCGGTAGTAGCCGGGATCACAGGTGACCACCTCCCGGTCCCAATCGTAGGAGTTGCCCAGGGCGCGGAACTGCCTGCGCATCCGATCGATGCACTCATAGGTCCACTCCGCCGGATGCCGCTGGCGCTTCACCGCGGCCGCCTCGGCGGGCTGGCCGAAGGCATCGAAGCCCATGGGGTAGAGAACGGAGAAACCCTTCATGCGGTGGTAGCGCGCCACTACGTCTCCGATGCTGTAGTTGCGCACATGCCCCACGTGCACGTCGCCGGAGGGATAGGGGAACATCTCCAGGCAGTAGAACTTGGGCCGCGTCGCGTCCTCGGGGGTGCGGTAGATGCCCGCTTTCTCCCACCGCTCCTGCCATTTCGCCTCGATCGCCTGCGGATTGTAGTGGTCCCGATCTTCCACCGTCATGCTGCCTCCGATTGGCTCATTCCCTACCGCCGCACCGCCATCCACACGACCACCGCCACCACCGCCACCAGGACTCCGGAGACCGCGAGCGCCCTCCGTTCCTCACGAGAATACTTGAGATGGGGCCAGATCGCCGCCAGCAGCCCGGCCGAGATGAACGGCAGGCCCGGCATGCCGGGAGCGTCCGGCCAGAGGAAGAACGCGAACGGCGCCACCAGCATCGCCGCGAACACCGCCCACATCGCTTTCACTGCATTCATGGAATACCGCAAGGCGACGCTGAGGAACAACGCGAGGAAGAGAAAATCTCCAATTCCGACGGCGGTGAGCACCGGCACGCTCACCCCGGCCGGGATCTCCACCGGCATGGTGGCGCTGAAGGCCTCCACCACCTCCGGCGCCTGTTCGCTGACCTTGGCCACCACCCCGTGGAACACGGTGATGATGTCCGCGATGGAGGCCACCACCGCCACCGGCAGCAGCAGTTTCCCCTCCCTGATCACCCGGGACACCAGCCGGCCCAGGAAGATCGCCCACACGATCAGCGCGGTGTTGCCGACGGACTCCTGCCCCAGGAAGGCGGGGAGCGCCTCCGCCAGCCGCTGCCCCGTCTCCGCCGCGCCCAGCCAGCGCCCCACCACCGCCACCACCATCGGCCGCGCCGCCGCGAACACGACTCCCGCGCCCACCATCAGCATCGCCTCCGCCCCTGCCCGCAGGGGGATGCGGCACAGGCTGAGGGCCAGCAGCAGGGCGAAGGCCAGGCTGGTCAGCCCCACCCCGGCGATGATCCCCCAGATGGCGAGCAGTGACGTGGTCCGCGCCGCCAGCAGGCTGGCCGCCAACTGGGTCAGGGGATAGCAGATGGCGTAGACCAGCGCGGCGCGGGCGGGATGGACCTCCGACCAGCGCGCGTGGGCTGGCTTCGCGGAAACGTCTTCGGGGATATCGTGCGATTCCTGAGTCACCGACCACTCCAGGCATGTGTCAATAGACTACTGGATGGGCCCAGGGCAGTCCTGCCGGCCGCAGGCAGGTCACCCCGGCCGCGCCGCGAGGCGCACGGGGTAGTTCGAGCCCGACTGAGGCATGGTCTTCAGCCGAACCCGGCGCGTCTCCCCGGGGGCCAGCCGATACTCCACGAGGGGAACCTCCACCCCCCGCTGCATCATCGCCGCCTCCACTAGGCGGCCGTCCACCACCACGCTCGCCCTCGCCGGCCCGCCCGCGGGCTCCATGGTGAGCGCCACCTTCGCCTCCTCCGCGGTGGGGTTGACGAGTTCCAGTGCGATGTCGTAGATGACCCCATAGTTGCCGCGCAGTTCGTCCCCCTCCACCAGCCCGGAGGACGGATTCCGCCCGATGGTGATGAAGGCCCACGGGCCGCCCACCAGATAGCGGGCCTTCACCTCCCGCCTGGGCTCCGCGTAGTGCCACTGGCCGAGCAAGGGGGATTCGCGGTAGGAGTCAATGGTGCGGGGCAGGCGCTGGGGGCTGTGGGGGGCGAGGTAGATGCGCACGCTCACCGTGGTCGCGCTCATCGCCCGCAACTCCAGCACCCCGCTGGCGATGGTCCCCTTGGGCATGGTCTGCACCACGATGGGCGCGGCCCTCCCCACCGGCACGGGGGCCACCCAGCCGATGCCCGCGGTCTGGTTCCGCAGAAACTTCTTCGCCGCCCGGTGCCCGGCCCAGGCCTCGTCATAGGAGGGTCCGCCGATCCCCTCGATCACGTGCACCCGCGCCGTCTCGTCGCCCAGGTTCCACAACTCCACCACCAGGTCGGCCTTCGCGCCGGTGGCGTTGACGTGATGGTAGAGCAGCCGGATCGCCTCCCCGTCGTGGAGCCTCCCCTCGAACCAGAGCCCGTGGGAGGTGAGTTTCTCCGGCCAGTTGCTGACCATCAACATGCCCGCCGGCGGCAGATCCACGCTCTCGTTGCGCACCACCACCTGCTCCCGCCTGCGGCGGGGGAGATAGCGGTCTCCGGCGGCGGCCATGAACACCGGCGCGCGCGCGGCCTTGCCCCGCGGCAGCGGCTTCACTCCCTCCGCGATGGGCGTCACCCGCCCCCACGCGCCGGGCTCCAGCACCATGCTCGCCGCCGCGCACGCCTTCACCGCCCTCGCCACCACCTCCGCCGGAGCGGGATTCCCGGTCACCTCCGCGGTCGGCAGGGGAATCCAGCGGGCGGCGTACTTCTTCACCGCCAGGGGCACCCGCAGCAGGTTCGCCTCATCGGAGACCTCGGCGTGTCCCATCACCCGCACCGTGCCGGTTTCCGGCTGCCACGTTGCGCTCGCCACCGGCGCCTCCACGCGGACGCTCACCTCGCCCACGATGTTGCCCAGCAGACGCGCCGAGCGCGCCTCGCCGAGGGGGGTAACCAGTGCGCGCAGCGAGAGATAGGGCCGCTGGAAGGCCTTCCGCAGGTTCTCCGCCCACACGCGCGCCAGGCGATCGGGGTCGGAGCGGTGGGCCCTCGCCATCGTCCTGTCCACCGCCAGCACGCGCTCGCCCCTGGCGACGATCGCCCGCCTGCGCCGCTCCCGCTTGAGGGTGATGTCTGAGGGGCGCAACCCTGCTTCGGCCAGCCCGTTGAGCCGTCTCGCCACCTCCTGCGCGTCGGCGACGGACTGCTCGCCCCGGCCCGCGAGGGTGAACAGACTCTGCGGTCCCGCGTACACCCGGCCGCGGGGTTTCCCGTCGGGGCCGGTCACCCGCACCGCCTTGAAGGTGAGAGTGCTGGCCGCCTGCGCGGGCGGAACGGGTGAGAAGCACGCGGCGAGCGCGGCGAGCAGCGCCAGCGCCGCCCCGAACTTCGCGGTGCGAATCAAGCCGGGGCCTTTCGCAGGAGCGGGAATCCCAGCGCCTCCCTTTGGGCGAGATAGGCGCGCGCCACCTGCCT
>JALGTT010000395.1 GCA_029821235.1 Candidatus Hebobacteria bacterium
TTCTGGCATGGCGGGAGGGCGCGCCAGCGTCCATCATACGCAATGGAGGCGAGGGGCGGAGGTGTATCCCAAGGGAGGTGATAGCCGGAGCACACTGTCGGCCGTGGCAGTCAGCAGTCCGCTGTGCAAAACTGGAGGGAGAATGAGCATGCGTCGTTTACCGTTGTTCATCGCTGTCCTGTGGTGCCTGACGGCACTGAGCGGAATTGCGCTCGCCGCTGAGTACCACGTGGGACCTGGCCAGCAGTATGCCACCTTGAACGACCTGCTGGCTTCCGTAACGTTGGGTGACAACGACATCGCCTGGATTCACCCGGGCACCTATGGACCGGTTACCATCAGTTCGGGAGGGGGCAGTTCCCAGGAGACCGCGGCCCAGGTCCGCGCCTGGGACCCGAACGACAAGCCGGTGTTCGACGCCGGTGGAGCGGACAACCTGATTCATCTCGAACCGGGCTTCGACAAGTGGTGGATCTTCGATGGACTGGAGATCGCGAATGCCGCCTATCGCGGCATCTTCCACGTCGGCGGCGGTCTGATCGTCCGCAACTGCTACATACACGACTGCGGCAACGGCATCCAGTCCGGAATGTACAACACCCAGGACGATGAGCCGGGCTACCTGATCGTGGAATACACCGAGTTCGGCAACAACGGCTCGAACAACCGCCGACACAGCATCTATGCCCAGGAGTATTGGATCAAGTTCCGATACAACTGGATACACGACCCGCAGGCGGGACTGTGTTACAAGGACCGCTCCCGGGACTCGGTGGTGGAGTTCAATCTGATCGAGCAGGGACCCAACGGGCCCTATGCCGTGGAGTTCTGCGGGTTCGACGATGACACCATGCCGGATGTGGGCCAGACGGCCACCATGACCGGAAACGTGGTGACCAAGAACGGCGGGACCAATCACTGGTTGTTCATCGGCAACGAGCGCGGCGAGGGAGGGATCAGCGGCGGCAACAACTACGGCTGGCTCTACCTCTACAACAACACGTTCTACACCGAGGACCACACCGGGCCGATGATCGGCACGGACGACGGCAGCATCATCGAGGCCCACAACAACATCTTCCACTCCACGACCTGTGACCGCATCATAGATGCGGTGGACTATGCCAGCGGACCGGGGACGGTCAACACCTCCTACAACAACTGGGTGAAGACCGGAATCTCGGTCCCGGGCGGCTTCACGGATACCGTCTTCGGGAGCGATCCGGGTGTGGTGAACGCCGCCGCCTCCGGTGGTGACTGGCATCTGACATCGAGTTCGCCTTGCCGGGACGCGGGACGCGAAGGGCTGTCAGTGGTGCCCGACAAGGAGTACGCGCATCCCTGCAGTTACACCTCCCGCCCGGCCGACGGAAGCATTGACATCGGCGCCTACGAATACTCCTCAGGCGGGTCCCTGCCGCCGGTGGCGCGCTTCTCCGGAAGCCCCACCAGCGGGTACGCGCCGCTCACGGTGAATTTCACCGACGAGTCCGCCAATGACCCCACCTCGTGGTCGTGGGACTTCGGAGACAGCGGCACTTCCACCGCGCAGAACCCGTCTCACGAGTACACCAGTGGCGGTGACTACACTGTCTCCTTGACCGCGACCAACTCGAGGGCACTCCTCGCTGGGGCGGGGTGCCTCTCACCGTGGACTTCACCGACAAGAGCACCAACGGCACCCCCACCTCCTGGTCGTGGGACTTCGGCGACGGCGGCAGTTCGACGGCACAGAATCCCAGCCATACCTACTCCAGCGAGGGCAAGTACACGGTCTCCATGACGGCCGCCAATTCGTATGGCTCGGATACGGAGACGAAGACCGACTACATCACCGCTTGTGACGAAGTCGTGGTCTACCCCAACGATTGGGAGACCATCTGGGGCAATGGTTCCACTCAGGTCGGCGGCAGTCTGAGCGATCTCCAGTCCGACGATGACGTCTACATGGAGATCCAGTGCGACACCTCAAACCAGCAGTACACCTCAGGCTTCACCGCGCAGACCGGATACACGGCCTCTGAGATCCACGCGATCAAGTACGAGTGGCAGGGTCACGGCGACCACAGCGACACGCCCAGCGCCATGCTGATACACCTGCGGCAGGCGAACGGAGACTGGGACCTGCAGAATCCCGATGGAGAGTCATTCTCCACCAGCGATGAGTGGCACACCACGGAGACCAGCGCGGTCGGCTCGTATGTGGCCAGCGACGGCACTATCGGATGGGGCTTCTGCGGCTGCCCGCAGACCAGTGACAACTACAGGTTCCTGCACGACGTGATGCGCTTCCGCATCTACCTCGAACCGGGCACCGTCACGCCTCCGCCTGTCGCCGACTTCACCGGCAACCCGACCAGCGGGACTGCTCCGTTGACCGTGAACTTCACCGACCAGTCCACCAACTCACCCACCTCGTGGTCGTGGGACTTCGGCGATTCGGGC
>JALGTT010000396.1 GCA_029821235.1 Candidatus Hebobacteria bacterium
AGGACGTGGGCGCAGGCCTCGCTCGCCTTCGTGCTGTCCTATGACGAGGTCTCCACGGTCATCCCCGGCACCACCTCCATCGAGCATCTGGAGGAGGACGTGGGCGCGGCGGGCATGAGATTGACCGCCGAGGAGATGGAGAGATTGCGGGAGATGATGCAGGGAGAATTCGTGAATCTGAACCTGGGATGGTAAGAAAGAACTGTCGTCAGAACACTGCGGAGGTACTTGATGCAACACGACGAGATCGTATTGCCCTGTAACAAGGGATGGACCCGGCTGGGGCCGGGCGGGGGCGGAAGCATGTATTCCCCCACGGTGAGCCCGCATGACCCGAACACGGCGATCGTCACCTGTGACATGACCGGGCAATACATCACCCGGGATGGAGGCAAGTCATGGCGGATGTGCCACCTGCTGGTGTGGTGCCAGTGCTTTGCCTTCGACCCGGTGGACGAGAAGAGGATCTACGCGGGGGCGAACGCGCTGTTCGCGACCGATGACTTCGGGGAGTCGTGGGAGATGGTGTGGCCCGGCGGGAAGGGCGCGCGCGAGACGCGGCTTCTGGGCGACGAGGCGGCCCCGGTGTATGTGGGAGAAGGGTGGCCCGGCGGCCGGGTCACCGCCATCGCGGTCGACCCCAGGGACAACCGGCGGCTGTTCGCAGGGGTGAGCGTGACCGGAGAGGGCGGAGACGCCGCCTCCGGAGCGGTCTATCTGAGCGAGGACCGCGGGGGCACGTGGAGCAGAAAGGCGAAACTGGGCGCGAGCCGGATTCACTGTCTGGCCGTCAGTCCGGACTCCGATCTGGTGTGGGCGATCACCAGCGGCGGCATCTGGCTGAGCGGGGACCGGGGCGAGAAATGGGAGAGCGTTCCCTTCGTGACGGACGCGGAGATCGTGGAAGGCGCGGTGGGGTTCCGCGGGGATGGCAAGGATCTGCTGTATGTGGTCACCACGCCCAGGAACAGCGAGCCCGCGGGCTTGTTCGTGTCCAGCGACGGCGGCCGCCTGTGGAGGCACGTCGGCGCGGGGGTGCAACTCTCCGTGACCAGCGTCGGGCGCAGGTGGGGCCCTCCGGTGAGAGCGGTCGGCGTCTGCCGCGATCGGCCGGAGACGGCTTACCTTGGGGTGAGCCTCGATGTGCTGAAGGAGACCGGCCTGGCCAGGCGCGACATCGGGGTGGTGAAGACCGATGACGGGGGCACCACCTGGAAGTGGTGCCTGCGGGCCAATCCGTGGCAGGAGCCGGAGAACCTGGACCCCGACTGGCTCACCCGCGCCTATGGCTCGATGTGGCCGGACTATCCGTTCGGGCTGGGGGTGGCGCCCACCGACCCCGAAGTGTGCTACTCCACCGACATGGGCCGCACCATCATGACTCGGGACGGCGGCGGGACCTGGGAGCGGGTGATAAACGATTTCGACAAGAATGGCGGCGCCTATACCCGCGGCCTGGATGTCACCACCTGCTATGGCATTCACTTCGACCCGCACGACCGGAATGTCTCGTTCATCAGTTACACCGACATCGCCCTGCACAAGAGCGTGAACCGGGGCAAGTCGTGGCATCACCGCATCCAAGGGGTGCCGGAGCGCTGGCGGAACACCTGGGCAAGATCTGGTCCGTCTGGTCCGGGGGGCACGACTATCCACGCATCAAGATGCTGCGGCACGGGGATGTGCGCAACTACCCCGGCGGCGTCTGCGTCAGCCTGGACGGAGGCGATACCTGGTCGCCCACCATGGAGGGAATGGAGGAGGCGGGCTGCACCCAGGTCGTGCTCGACCCGACCTCTCCGGCCGGGCAGCGCACGCTCTACGTGACCTCTTTCGGCCGCGGCGTCTACAAGTCGGTGGATGACGGGAGGTCGTGGCAGTTGTGCAATCAGGGGCTGCCGGATGACAACCTCAACGCCTGGTGGCTGGCCGGCGACCCGGCCGGAGACATGTACCTGCTGATTACCCGCTCCCTCCGCGAGGGCAACTCCATCGCGGGCGGGATCTACCACACCTCCCCTCTGCGTCCACCCGGCCGAGCCGGGAGTGATGTATGCGGCGGCCTGGCCGGTCACCCTGCCGGACCGGGTGGTGATGGGCGGAGTGTTCAAGACCGCCGAC
Source organism: Candidatus Hebobacteria bacterium (assembly GCA_029821235.1). Classification (GTDB taxonomy): domain Bacteria; phylum Armatimonadota; class Hebobacteria; order Hebobacterales; family Hebobacteraceae; genus S016-27. Next base: position 2,122 of record JALGTT010000396.1, read on the forward strand.
CGCGGGCAGACCTGGCAGCGGCTGCCGTTCCCCGGCAACTACGTGTACGGGGTGACCGTTGACCCGGACGACCCCGATGTCGTCTACGCCACCGCCTGGCACCACGGGGTCTTCCGCAGCCCGGACGGAGGGCAGACCTGGGAGCGCCTCGGCGGGGCCAACTTCGGCTGGCCGCACCGGGTCATCCCGCCAGCCTCTGGCACGGCCCCAGGCGCGGAGTCCCGGAGTTCGGGCCGGACATCGTCAACCTGCCCCCGGTGACCGAGGTGAGGCCGTAGCGCGGCCGACCTTGCTCAAAGATTGACGGTCTTCTCGGCCTTCTCCCCGGAGAACACGTCCGTGACCACGATTCTCCACGGGCCCTTGGGGTCGTTGAGGGCGAAGGGAATCTCTCCCTGGCCCTTGCCCGCGCGCAACTCGATGTTACCTGAGTAGGCCGCGTGCTTCTCGCCCGCGGGCGTGTATACCTCGACCTTGGCCACCTGCCGGACGGGCCGCGCCGACCCGACCTTCAACTTCACCCGGTAGGGCAGCGCCCGGCCGCGGGCGGCTCTGCCGCCCAGGGAG
>JALGTT010000037.1 GCA_029821235.1 Candidatus Hebobacteria bacterium
CCACTGCGCGAACACGGGCTCCTCGGGGAAACAGGTGGGGATGTGCTCGAAGACGATCTCCCGCCTGCGCAGCGCGGAGGTGATCATGAACTGCCCGCACCAGGAGTCGGAGGGACGGGTGCCGTCCGGGTTGACGCGGCCCTTGGTGGCGAAGTGGAGCACGGGGGTGCCTGGCGGCAGGTTGGCGACGATCACCCCCACGGCCGAGGTCTCGTGCCCGAAGGTCATGCCACCGACGATCACGCCGTCAATCTCTTTGTCCTTGAACAGAGCGAGGGTCTTCTTCGCCTCGTCGAGGTCGCGCACCAGCCCCTTCTGGGTCAACTGGTTGCTGGGGACCACCAGTATGGAGCGCATCACCTTGATGCACCGCGCCCGCATCTCCGCGGCCCACTTGTCGTCGAAGGGGACCCGGTGGGAGGGAATAAAGCCGATTCGCACCTTTCGCATTGGTCGTCTCCTAGTCTTCTCTTTGTCGTGCTAGTTCCGCAGGAGCGGGCGTCAACCTGCTGCCAGGTTGCGCCAGCAGCGGACACGCTCTCGCCCGGCGCGCGCCCGAAAGTCCATCCCGGCTACACCCGGATGGCGCGGCCGGTCTTCTGTGACCGCTGGAGGGCGTCGAGGACGCGCGCCACCTGGAGGCACTCCTCGCCGGAGGCGAGCATGGGGAACTCCGGGTCCAGACAGGCGTCCACGAAGTGCCAATAGGCATTCGTGCGCTTCCGCGGGGCCTTCAGCGGGCGGTCCACCGGCCGGCCCCTGCGGTCGTCGCAGTGGATGGTCATCTTCAGGTTGGATTCCCAGTCCCGGCACGAGGCCCCCGCCTTGGTGCCGTAGATCTCGAAGCCCTGATGCCCCGGCTGGTGTCCCTCCCAACTGGCCTCGAAGAAGATCACCTGGCCGGTGGTGAACTTGACCATGGCGCAGGCGAGATCGTCCACGTTGTCCCGGGAGCCGACCGTGCCCAGCCGCTGGGGGAGCAGTTCCCCGAACATCCCGCCCACCACCCAGGTGGGCTTGGGAGAGCCGAGGTGCCACCAGACGAGGTCATAGGCGTGGACGCCCAGGTCCACGCTGGGCCCTCCCCCGGCCTTTCGCTTGCTCGCGAACCAGGAACGAGACGTCCCCGGGGTCCCGTGCCGCCGAGTGTAGTGGGACTTGGCGTAGTAGAGGTCACCCAGGTCGCCGCGCACGATGCGCCGGTGGAGTTCCTGCTGGAGCGGGTCGAAGCGGTAACTCATGTTGATCATCAGCCGTTTGCCGGCCCTCCGCGCGGCGCGCACCATCGCCTCCGCGTCGGCGAGCCGGGTGGCCATCGGCTTCTCGCATAAGACGTGCTTGCCGGCCCGCAGGGCGGCGATGGTCATGCGGGCGTGGAGATAGTTGGGGACGGCGATGGAGACCAGGTCGAGTTCCTCCATCGCGATCAACTTCCGCCAGTCGCGCAGGAGGTGTTTTGCGCCGTGCTTGTCGGCGACTTCCTGTGCGCGGGCGCGGTCGGCGTCGCAGACGGCGAACAGTTCGCACTTGGGGTGGGCGGCATAGCCGGCGGCATGGTTGCGCCCCATGCCCAGGCCGATCACTCCCGCCCGCAGTTTGCGCTTTCTCACGGCGTCCTCCAGGAATCTGTCTCGGGGGCTCGGCTTCGGCGCGCGCGGCAGCGGGTCCTGCGAGGGAGGAGTGTGCGAACCGGAGAGGAAGAGTTGTGGCCGTGTCCACGTCAACTTCCCCGGAAACTGCGAAGGAGGAAAGGCCGGCGGGCCCCATCACCGCGCGCTCGGTGCTGGTGGGCGCGGCGAGCGTGGCGCTGCTGGCCGCGGTCAATCCCTACCTGGCCTTTGTGACCCGCACCTGGAGCGTGGGGTCGGGGTCGCTGCTGGGCAGCCCCATCGTCGTGTTGTTCCTGCTGCTGGTGGTCAACGGGTTCCTGTTGAGGCGCTGGCCGGGGGGCGCGTTCCGGCGGGAGGAGATGCTGGTCGTCTACGGGATGTTGATCGTCTCGGTGGGGCTGGCGATGCAGGGCGGGATGCCCTACATCGTTTCCGCCACCACCTATCCCTTCTACCGCGCCTCTCCGGCCAACCAGTGGGAGCACATGATCTGGCCCCATATCCCCACTTGGCTGCGCTTGCAGGACATGGCCGCCGTCAACCTCTTCTGGGAGGGGCTGTCCGAGGGGCAGCGGGTGCCGTGGGGGCAGTGGCTGACGCCGATGGCCGCCTGGGGGGTGTTCACATTGGCCCTGATGGGGGCCATGTTCTGTCTGGCGGCCCTGGTGAGAAAGGACTGGATCGAGCAGCAGCGCCTGACCTTTCCGCTGGTGGACGTGCCGCTGACGATGACCGGGGCGGCGGAGAGGCCGTCGCTGTCCTCCAGCATCCTCAACAACCGGGTGTTCTGGATCGGGTTCTCGATTCCCGCGTTGTTCACCGTGCTCACCTGGCTGCACCGGTTCTTCCCCAGCGTGCCCGCGCCCCAGTTGCAGGCGATCCAGGTGGGGCAGTACTTCGCGGGGATGCCCCTGCCCTGGAACGTGCTGGGCCAGATGCAGATCTCCATCCACTTCCCGGTGATCGGAATCACCTGTCTGCTGCCGGGCGAGGTATCGCTGAGCCTGTGGCTCTTCTACGTCCTGTACCAGGTGCAGATGCTCACCTGGGCGAGTTTCGGGGTGGCGCCGGGCGGGGCCAATGCCGCCATCGTCAACCCGCGGGCGTTCGTCGCCTTTCAGGAGGCGGGAGGATTCATCGCGCTCAGCGCGGTGGCGTTGTATCAGTGCCGGCACACCATCAAGGCGGCGTGGCTGAGTCTGATCGGCCGGGTGCGGCCGGAGGCGGATCCCTACGCGCCCATCTCGGGGCGGGGGGCGCTGGTGGGATTCGCGGCTGCGAACGCGGTGATGTTTTGGTGGGCCCTGCATGCGGGGATGTCGTGGTGGTCGTTCGCGGCGCTGATGGGGGTTTTCTATGCGGTGCTGCTGGGGGCCTCCCGGCTGGTGGCCGCGGGAGGGGTGATGTACGTGGACACCGGGTTCTTTCCCCGCGGGGTGGTGCTGAGGACGCTGGGGGCGGCGGCGGTCGGCCCGAGTTCCCTCACCATGTACGCGTACCTGTCGGTCATCTACATGTACGACCCCATGAACCTCGCCATGCCGCAGATGGTGGACAGCATGAAGTTGCTGCACGGGGGCAAGGTGAAGGGAAAGGGGTTCGTGTGGGCGGCGATGCTGGCGGTGGCGGTGGTGCTGGCGGTGGGGCTGCCGGCCCTGCTCCAGGTGGTGCATCACTATGGGGCCAGCAGCCTCCAGAGGTGGCCGTTCACCAGCTACCCGCAGTGGGCCTTCGGGGAGTTAGACGCCAGTCTGCGCACCCCGGAGTTGCCGGACAACTGGCTGCGCGCGGGCCTGGTGCTGGGGGCGGGGATGATGTTGCTGCTGTCGTGGCTGAGCACCAACTTCGTGTGGTGGCCGGTGAGCCCGGTGGGGTTCATCATCGCCAGTTCCTATGAGACCGACCGCTCGATCTGGACGAACGCGCTCATCGCCTGGGTGCTCAGCAGCGCCATCCGCCGCTACGGCGGCCTCCGGCTCTTCCGGTCCTTCCGGCCGGCCTTCCTGGGGCTGGTGTTGGGGCAGTTCCTGACCCAGGGGGCATTGGCGATCATCTCCTCGGTGTTCGGGCTGGGGCAGCCGGGGCTGTAGCCCTCGGAGGGCGGAGGCGGCCCTGAGCGCGGCCGAAGGGAGACCCCGGCCTGCCATCACCTGCCCTGCAAGACGAGCGGCGGGCATACCCCTCACTCCATTCGGGGATATACCCGCCCTACAGGACCATTGCGGCCCACGCTGCCTGGCGTCTCGCGGCGCGCCTGTTCTGTAGGGCTGGCGTTCCTACGCCAGCTGTGGCGGGCATGGGAATGCCCGCCCTACAGAACCCCGATTCTCGGCGGGGCATCAGAGAATGCCCCGCCCTACAAATGGAAGGCGTGTCGAGCAACGTCAGGACGAAAAAGCCCGCCCTACAAGAAGCCCCTACACCGGGAAGTCGCGCCCGCCATGATGTGGGGGGCGGCAGGGGGAGAGAAGAAGAGGGAAAATGTGGGGGAAGGAGAGGGGGTAGTATCGGCGAGTGATGGAAATGATGGAGGTCAACATACGGCCTGGGCCGGGGCGGGCGTGAACGAGGGCCCGGCCCGGCGGTGTGTGAGGAGCCGAGATGCGAGCCGGGCGTTTGGAGGAAGTGGAGAGACTGCTGGCCGGGGAGGGACAAGAGCCCCTGCCGGAGACGGTCGAGCGGGAACTTCGGCGGCTGCTGGAGCCGGGGGAGAAGCGGCTCATCACCCTGCACACGGACATCGGCCTCGACGGCCGGTATGACGACCGGTGGCTGGTGGTGACGGATCGCCGGGTGGCGGCCCTGGGGCCGGAGGACGGGCGGGCGCGGGTGGAGACCGAGGTTCCGCTGGCGGACCTGCGGGGGGTGCGGCTGCGGGACTACCTGGGAAACGGGTCGCTGGAGGCAATCACGGAAACCGGCGCCGTGGAACTGGCGCGGTTCAGCCGCTCCGTCGCGCCGGAGATGCCGCGGGTGCAGCGCATCCTCCGCGTGCTGGCCGATGTGAGCGATTCCGAGACAGGGGGCCGGCGGGGACGCGGGGGGCCCAGCAAGGCGGTGCGGTGTCCGACCTGCGGCCGGGTGCTTCCCCGGTGGTCGGAGGTGTGTCCCTTCTGTCTGAAACGGGGGGAACTGCTGGCGCGCTTGATCAGGTATGTGGAGCCCTACAAGGCGGTCGCCATCATCGGGTTCGCGCTGAGCATCGTGCTGACGTTTCTCAATCTGGCGCCTGCACTGGTGACCCGGTTTCTGTTCGACAGGGTGATCGCGCCGGGGGACCTGTCTCGGCTGGGCACCGCGGTGGAGTGGCTGCTGGCGATCTACGTCGGCCGGACGGTGGTGGCGATGGTGCGGGGATACATGATGGAGTGGCTGGGGGGCCGGGTGGTGCTGGACATGCGAATCCAGCTCTACGACCACATGCAGATGCTCTCCCTGGGGTTCTTCAGCCGCAAGCAGACCGGGCAGATCATGTCCCGGGTCACCAACGACATCATGCGGCTCCAGTATTTCGTGGCCGAGGGCCTGCAGCAGATCATCATCAACCTGCTGACCATCCCCGTCATCTGTGTGATGATGTTCGGAGCCGACGCGAAACTGGCCGCGCTCACCCTGCTGCCGACCCCGTTCATCGCGGTGGGGACGTACTGGTTCGGGCGGTTGATCCACCGGGTCTACCAGAAGGTGTGGAGGCGGTACGCGGGGCTGAACGCGGTGCTGGCCGACTCCATCCCCGGCATCCGGGTGGTGAAATCCTTCGCCCAGGAGGAGCGGGAATCCAAACGCTTCCAGGAGCGAAGCGGCGCGCTCTTCACCCAGGAGCTGAACGCGGTGAAACTGTGGACCGCCTTCTTCCCCGCGCTGGGGCTGATGACCGCCATCGGGTCGCTGCTCATCTACTGGTACGGGGGCAAGCACGTGATCGAGGGCCGCACCAGCCTGGGCACCCTGGTGATGTTCACCCAGTTGATGTGGCAGTTCTACATGCCGGTGCAGATGCTGGGGGAGATGAACCACCGGGTGCAGCACGCGCTCACCGCCGCGGAGCGGGTGTTCGAGGTGCTGGACACCAAGCCGGAGATGCCCGATGCGCCGGGCTCCATCAAGATCCCGCGCATCGAAGGACACGTCGAGTTCCGCGGGGTCCACTTCAGTTATGAGCCGGGAAAGCCGGTGCTCCAGAACATCAGTTTCGTGGCCGAGCCGGGGGAGGTGGTCGGGCTGGTGGGGCCGAGCGGAGCGGGGAAGAGCACCCTGGTGAATCTGCTCTGTCGGTTCTACGAGGTGGAGGAGGGGCAGGTACTGATAGACGGGCACGATGTGCGGGAGCTGTCGCTGAGGGCCCTTCGCCAGCAGATCGGGGTGGTGCTCCAGGAGCCGTTCCTCTTCCACGGGACGGTGGCGGACAATATCGCCTACGGGGTGCCGGGCGCTACGCCGGTGGAGGTGGTGGCGGCCGCGAAGGCGGCGAACGCGCACGACTTCATCGTCAACCTGCCCCAGGGATATGACACCCAGGTGGGGGAGCGGGGGCAACTGCTCTCCGGCGGAGAGAGGCAGCGGGTGGCGATCGCGCGGGCGATCCTCAAGAACCCCCGCATCCTGATCCTGGACGAGGCCACCTCCTCGGTGGATACGGAGACGGAAATGCTGATCCAGCAGGCACTGGACCGGCTGGTAGCGAATCGCACCACGTTCGCCATCGCTCACCGGCTGTCCACGTTGAGGAAGGCGAGCAAGATTCTGGTGCTGGAGCATGGACGTCTGGTGCAGATGGGGACACACGATGAGCTGCTGGATCAGGAGGGACTCTACGCACGGCTCTGTCGTTTCCAGTCGGAGCTGTCGAAGGTGAGAGGGGTGTAGCCCGCCCGTCGCCGGCGGCCGCCTGACTGCACCACAGCGCGCCAGTGGACACGCGATGACCGAAGATTCCCCCAAGCCGATGGATGACACCACTCCGCGGGAGGCGGCGGAGGCGGGGCCGCACGGCCCCGAGGGGACGAACGACTCCCGGGCGGGATGGGAGGCGGAGGTGGCGCGGCTGGCGATCGTGGAGCCCAGCCGGGTGCGCATTCGCCGGGACGACTTCCGCCGCCTGTGCGTGCGCCTGGACGACGGCCCGGAGTTCGTGGACGTGAGGCCCGCGCCGGCCTTCCCGGTCTCCGGTGCAGCCGGCTACATCTCCTTCCTGGACGCGGACGACAAAGAGGTGCTGCTGATGGCGGGGACCGAGGGATTGGACCCGGACAGCCGGCAGTGTCTGGAAGACGAACTGGACCGGGTGTATTTCGTGCCCAGAATCCTGCGCATCTACGATATCGAGGATGCACACGGCGCGGCCCGCTGGGAGGTGGAGACCGACCGGGGCTACCGGCTGTTCGATGTCCGTGACCGGGAGGACCTGCGGGTGGTGGAGGGGAGCCGGATTCTGCTCCAGGACGCGGACGGCAATCGCTACGAGATTCCGGACCTCTTCGCGCTGGACGAGCGAAGCCGGAGGTTGGTGGACGGGGAGATCTGAGGAGGGCCCCCTTACACCAAGCCGTTGGAAGTGGTACCATTAGGTGCCATACCGTTGGCTTCAGCCCACAGGCCGTTGGCGGCCTGCTCAGGCGAAGGCAGGGTGGGTGGCGACGGTCGAGCACGCGGTGGAGGAGGCGCCATGAGAAGACAACGCTTCTTTTCTTACGGGGCCGCGTTGGTGGTGGTCTTCGTCGTGGCATTCGGGGCGTACGCGGCCTGGAGTTGGCATTCCGTCAAACAGGCGATGCGGAACGGCCGCGTCATCTCGCCCCAGGGCGAGACGCTTGAGTTGAAGTCGAAGGGCATGTCGCTCCTGGTCCCCGTCCCTCTCTACCCCTCGGCGCGCGTCGTCACCTTCACCGCGGCGCCGAACGGCTTCGAGGAGGAGTACTCGCTCTACCTGCAGCTGGCGACGCCCGATGATCCCGAAGTGGTGGCCGCGTGGTATCTCGACCAATGGGCGGAGTATCAGCCCCACCGACCCGACATCCCCGGTGCGGAAAAGATCGAGGGCGAGTGGTTCGTCACCCGGAAGATCGACGGCCGCATCGCTTCGGTGAACATCGTGCGGGCCGGGAAAGCGAGCAAGGACATCGTGAAGGCGTTGCGCGAACCCTTGCGTCCGCCGAAACCAGGAGACGAGGAAACGCGGATAACATTGTCCGTGCCCTGGGTGCCGGACAAGAAGTCGTAGCGGCCGCACGTCCGGGCGAGTCCGCCAAGTGAGGCCTTTGACGAAGGGCCGTCTCCGGGGGGCCGTCTCCTCGTGTCACATCCCCAATTCGAGGCGCATCTGCATGGCCCGCGACCGGCGCGGGGGGCCGGCTGATCCCGAAGAGAGATGTTACCTTGGCCTCGAGATATGCGTCCTTGTAGGTCGGGACGAGCGAGGAGCAGATGGCGTTGACGGATGGACAGTTGGTGGAACGGGTGCGCAACGGCGACCGCGAGGCCTTCGGGGAGTTGGTTGACCGGTACCAGGACATGGTCTATGGGCTCGGGTATCACCTGACTCGTGACTTCGAGGCGGCCCGAGACCTGGCCCAAGAGGCGTTCGTGCAGGCCTACCTGAAACTCGGCCAACTTCGCGCCCCGGACAAGTTCTCGGGGTGGCTGCGCAGGATCGCAACCAATGTCCACCACACCCAGCAGCGCCGCCGTGAGGTGAGCACGGTGGGGCTGGAAGAGGCCGGCGAGATGGCTGACACGCGACAGCACTCGGAAATCGAGGTGGTGGTGCGGGAGGCCCTTTCCCGGCTGCGCGAGCCGGAGCGACTTGCCCTCACACTGCACTATGTGAACGGCTATTCGCACGCGGAGATCGGCGACTTCCTGGGTGTCCGGCCGGAGACTGTCAAGACGCGCCTCGCCCGCGCCCTATGGCCGGCCGCTCCGCGAGTATGGGGAGGCGCCGCGGGTGCGGACGACAGAACTGCCGGAGGACCTGCGGCCGCAGGTGCGCAGGGCGATGTGCCTCACCTGGATGCACGGACTGCTCCAGGAGACCATGGGCCGGCTCCCGTGGATCGAGGCGTTCGACAAACTGTGGATCCGCTTTTGGAGGGACGGCAAGTCCCAGTACGCCTGGTTTGCGGATGTTCCCGGAGATGCCGGGTATATCTCTTCGGTTGTCATCGGTCCGGAGGAAGGGAACCCGAAGGGCGAGCCCCCGCCGGCCGACGAGGTGGATCGAGTGCTCAGTCGGTGCGCGTTGCCGGAGCTCCGCGACCTGGTTGCTCGCCTGCGGGCACTGGTGCCCGGGAAGCCGGGGTCGCTCTCGGGCGCGCTTCACACGCAGATGCAGCGGCTGCTGCGCGAAGTGCGCGACCAACTCCCCTCCGGGCCAGGCGAAGCCGCTCCTGTGGGGAAGGGGGTGACAGCCCTCGTTTCTCCCGAGGTGCGGGAGGCGATGGCCGCGGGTCGCAGCATCTCGGTGCAGGACCTGCCGGAGAAGTTGCGCGAACTGGTGCGGCGGGCGGCCTTCCTGCACTGGGGCAGCGCGGTGCTGCAGATGATCGAGCAGCCCGCGTCGTGGCTGCTGCGCTTCGACGAGGCCAGCATCGAGTTCGGGCTGTATCCAAGGCACCTGCAGGGTGACTTCGCCGGGAAGGAATATGTGAAACTCTACGGCCCCGTGGCGGCGGAGACGCACCAGACAGGGATCTACTGAGAGGCCGGGGAGGAGTCAACGTGGGGCGCGCTGGGAGCCTGCGTCGCCCTGCTTCGTCCGCCGGAGGCGGGCTTCGCAGGGCAGGCCAGACGGCCCGGCGGGCAGGCCTGCCCTACTTGCGGATGTCTATCCAGACGCGGCAGGTCATGCCCGGGATGATGCGGGGGTCTTTGGCGTCCAGGCTGATCTTCAGGCTGATCTTGAGGGGGACCTGCTGGAGCTGCCAGGGGCTGGAGGCGTCGGCGGAAAATGTGGTGGCCTTGCCCACCTTGGTAACCTTGCCGGTGAACTTGCGCCGCGGGAAGGCGTCGAGCCGGATGATCACCGGCTGGCCGGCCTTCACCTTCGCCACCGCAAGTTCGGTGACTCCCGCGTTGATCCAGAGGGGCCGGTCGGTGGAGGCGATGGTGACGATGGGCTCTCCCTTGCCCACCACCTCGCCCTCGTGAACCGAGCGGCCGGGGCCGCGCACCACCACGCCGTCGGTGGTGCTGCGGAGGACAGCATCGGCGAGCCTCGCGCTGGCCGACTCCAACTCGGCCTGCGCCTGGGTCACCGCCGCGCGGCAGGCGAGGACATCCTGCTCCTTGAGGGCGATCTCCTTCTTGCGAGATAGCGCGGTCTGCAGCATCGCCTCGGCCCGGCGCACCTCCGCCTCCCGGGTGGCGATCTCCTGGCGCATCATCTGGCCCTCGTAGCTCTTGGCCAGCGCGACGGCGAGGGCCGCTTCGGCGGCGGCGATGTCCTCGGGGCGGCTTCCCGCCTCCAGCAGGCTGAGTTGCTGGCGGGCGGAGGCGAGGGTCGCCTCCGCCACCTCCTTGTCGGTGCGGGCGGCGTCGAGGGCCTGTGCGGAAACGGCTCCCTGTCGGTGGAGTTTCTCCATTCTGCGCAGGGAAGCGGTGGCCTTGGCGAGTTCGGATTCGGCCGCCCTTACATCGGCGCGCGCCTGGGCGATCTCCTGCGAGCGGGGGCCGGCCTTGAGGCGCGCGAGTTCGGCGCGCGCCTTTTCCACCTCGTTGCGGTGCTGGCGGGTGTGCATCTCGAGCTGGGCCTTCGCCTCCACCAGGCGCGCGCGCGCGGCCGCCAGTTCCGCCTCCGCCTGGGCTATGGCGGCGGCGGCCTGCCGCTTCGTCATCTCGAGTTCGGTCTCTGCGCGGTGGAGGGCGCTCTTGGCGGCCTCCAGTGCGGCCTTCGCCTGTTCGACCCGGGCCTCCAGATCCGCCTTGTCGAGGATGGCGACGATCTGGCCCTTCTTCACCAGGTCGCCGGTCCTCACCGGGATGCTCTGGACGCGGGTGTCGGTCTTGGCGGCTAGGCTGACCACGAACGCGCTCACCCGCGCGTAACTGGTGCGGACATGGGTGAGAGAAAACCAGATGGCGTACCCGCCCCAGACCAGCCCCACCAGGCCGACGAGGAGGCCGATGGCCACCAGATAGTGCCACCACTCGCGCCTGCGAGCTTTAGTCTCCTGTGCGTTTCTTCCCCGCCGGGGCCCGTAGACCGGGCGTAACTCACCGGGCATGGCGTTGACAGCAACCTTTCGCTTAGTGAATGAATGACGGTTTCGCGGGAGCGCGCCGCGCGAAACCCTCCCGGTCTCTTATGCCTTGCCGCGGCATCTCCTTCCCGCGCGCGGAAAACGTAAGGGAATAATGGGGCAGAGTTGTCGTTCTTGAACAAAGCGGGTAAGATATCGTGGTCGGCGCGATGAGAAACAGCCGGCGCCAACCCCTCCAGAGAGAGTTCGCGATATGAGCAACCGTCGAGCGCGCGCGAGAGGACCGGCACTCGCCCTGGTCTGCCTGTGGCTCGCCTGGGCGGCGGGCGCACAGGCGCAGCCGCTGCCCAGCGAGGCGCGGCAGGTGGGCGAGCGCTTCCTGTATGCGTTCTCGCGCAACGACCGGGACGCGATTTCCGCCATGATCCCGAAGCGGGCGGAGAACCTGTTCGGGCCCTGCCCGTTCGACCGGATGCCCAGCCTGTACGATCCGCGGGCCGACGGCCGGGTGGGGGCCGTGGAGTTCCGGGGAAAGATGAGCGACCCGGGGCTGCCGGCCAAGGGGATCGTGATTCTGCGGCTGATGGAGGAAGGGGGGACGAAGATCTGGCGGGTGCGCCAGATCTACTGGTATGACGAGTTGCCGAAGGGAGCGGAAATCCCCGAGCGCAGCCCCACGGACGCCGACCAGCGGCAGGAGCCGAGGCTGCGGGAGGCGGCGAAGCGCTTCATCCACCATTGGCTGGCCGGCAACTTCGACGAGATGGCGGGGCTCGTGTTCCGGTGGTGGGAGGTGGACCGCCGGCCGCCGAAGTGGGTGCGGATGACGCGGGTGGAACTGAAGGCGCGTCCGACCACGCTGGATGGAATCCGGGTCGACTTCAAGGCGAAGTTGAAGATACTCAGGATCCTGCCCCGGACGGTGAGGGGGAACATCTGGCTGGTGAAGGAGGACGGCGTCTGGCGGGTGCGGCCGCTCACCTTCGCCTTCTTCTTCTGAGGGCCGGACCGCCGCGGGGCATGAGGATGAAACTCGGCAGCGCAGTGCTCAATCTCCTTCGTCTGCGCGGGGCCCGGCGGGAGCTGCCCCTGGTTACCGCGGCGCGGCCGGCGCGGGCGGATATCGAGCCCACCACGGTCTGCAATTTCCGCTGTCCCCACTGCCCCACCACGGGAGGCGTTCCCGGCTTCGTGCGCCGCCACATGTCCCTCCCCGAATTCACCTCCGTACTGGACCAGTTGCCCACCGTGTACCGCATCAAACTGGTCGGGCTGGGCGAGCCGCTGCTCAACCCGGACTTCTTCGCCATGGTGCGGGAGGCGGCCCGCCGCCGGGTGAGGGTGCTCACCACCACCAACGGCAGTCTGTTGGACAAGGAGCGGAGGCGGGAGCTGCTCACCTGTGGGCTCACCCATCTCAATGTGTCGGTGGATGCCGCGCGGCCGGAGACGCACGCGCGGCTGCGGCCGGGGTCCAACCTGGAGCAGATCGGAGGAGAATTGGCCGCTCTCATCCGCGAGAGGGGCCGGCAGAGGAGGCCGGTGGTCCGGGTGTGGCATGTGATCCAGCGCGAGTCGGTGTCCGAGTTGCCCGATTTGGTCGCGCGCTGCGCGGAGTGGGGGGTGGACGCGCTGCTGTGCACCGCGAAGTTGACGAACTTCGGGCTCGCCTCGCTGGAGGAGGTGGTGGCCGAGCGCCGCGCGTTGGCGGAGGACCTGGGGCGGGTGCTGCCGGAGGCGCGGCGGAGGGCGGCCGCCGCGGGCCTGGAGTTCCGCTGCCCGGAGGCGCCCCCGCCTCCCCGCAAGCCGGAGGACGGCCGGCCGTGCCGCTGGCCGTGGAGCCGAACCTTCATCGCCGTCACCGGAGAGGTCTTCCCGTGTCCATATGCGCGGGGCCCGGATGGAATGGCATTGGGCCGCGTGCTGCCCGACGCAGGAGCGAAGGACTCGGACGAGGCGGAGGATTTCTCCTCCTTCTCCTCGGTCTGGAACGGCGAGCCGATGCAGGATCTGCGGGCGCGAATCCGCGACCGGCGGAATCCGGCCTTTTGCCGCGCCTGCTACCCGGGGTGGACGCCGATCTAGCGCGGGCAGGAGCGAACCTCCCGGCAGGGGAATGCAAGCGTTATGCAAGTCAGCCGACGAGAACTGTTCGTGATATTCGGGGCGCTGATGGTGGGATGGGTGGGCCTGATGGTCGGGCTGCACAAGTGGCAGAAGAGCCGGGGCCCCTCCAGGACGGTGGTGCGGCCGGACCTGGTGCATTATCCCGGGACCGAGGGCGTTCCCGAGCAGGAGTCCGAGAACCTGGGCTGGCGGAAGTACTGGTTCACCTTCGGCGAGGACTATCCCTCGAAGACGGTCTATCAGTTCTACCAGCGGGAGATGGCCTCCCAGGGGTGGCGGCTGATGCCGGACCGGGAGCCGGAGTGGATCCGCCGGGAATCGAAGGGCAAGGCGCGCGACGTGTTCCGCGCCACCTGGCTCTCCCCAGACCGCCTCTATCAGTTGGACCTGGACATGGTCTCTGTGGCGAAGGTGACGCGGGAGGGCGACCGGGTGGTGAGCGAGGAGCGAGAGCCGGGAATGCAGGTGTACGTGACCCTGAGGCGAGTGATGATCCCCGGCATGCTCCTGCCCCCGACGCAGCCGGAGGACGTGAAGGGGGAGATCGAAGCGCCGAAGAGATGACGTCATCCAAACGGCCGGCGGGCAGAGGTGGCCCGTGGGGGCTGGGCGAAGTCTCCGGGCAATTCACTCCGGGAGTTCTGACATGGCATCGCACGCGGCAAGCCCCACCTCCGAGGAGGTTGCGGCCCACCTTCGCGACCTCCGCAGGCGGCACCCCGATCTGGTCAAGGTGAGCAGGCTGGGGGAGACCAGGGAGGGGAGACCATTGCACGCGGTCACCATCACCGACCCCGAGGCCCCGGCCAGGGAGAAACAGCACGTGCTCATCACCGCCGGCCACCACGGGAACGAGGAGAGCGGAAGGCTGGTGGCGCTGGCCGCGATGGACTGGCTGGTGACCGGGGCGGCGGCCGCGGTGCGCCGCAGACAGAAGATCGTCATCCTGCCGAACATGTGCCCGGATCTGGCGGAGAGGGATCAACGCCTGCCGACCAGGGGCCGGCCCCCGATGCGGGACCACGGGCCGGGCGGCCCCCGCACGCCGGAGGGGAAGGCCTTTCAGCGGGTGGCGCGCGCGCTCCAGCCGGAGGTGTATGTGGATATGCACGCGCGCGGGTTTTCCGGCTGCAGTTACGACATGGTGCTGTGGTCGGAGCCGAGGTCCTATCTGGAGGACGACTATCTGCTCCACCGCATCGCGGCGGAGATGGGGGAGGCCGGGGAGCGGGCGGGCATCCCCCATGTGGTGCATCCCCTGAGTTGGCCGGGATTCATGAGCGAGAGCCCGGATGTCTCCAGCGCCAACGCGTTCTGCTACCGGGAGTTCAAGTCCCTTTCGTTGCTCACCGAGACCGCGGAGAGCAACGAGTACTCTCACCCGGCGCGGCTGCGGGCGAGAAGCGGACTCGCCAGGCTGAAGGCGCTCCTCGCCTGGGGCAACCGCCGGTTCCCCAAACTGCCCTATCCCGGGTATCCGTGCTATCTGATGGGGATGTTCCAGGGCGGGCTGGTGGCGGTGGGGAGAACCGCGGCGGAGAGACGGAGGAGCAGAGTGGAGTTATGGCGGCGCCGGCGTCATCTGAAGGAACTCTACTTCGGCCCTCACCCGACACCCCCGGACGAGTTGTGCATTCGCATGCGATACGCGGGCCCGGAGCTGCGCGTGGGGGTGGGCGTACAGACGCGGGTGCGGGGAGAACGCCGCATCGCGGAGGCGCGGCTGGACGGGCGGAGGCTGCGGCCGTCCCGGACCAATGGCTACTTCACCTGGCAGTACGAAGGCCATACGTATCTCGTGATCGCGCTGCCCAGACTCAAGCCCGGGGAGCGCGAGATAGAGGTGCGGCTCGGCCGGTAGGGGG
>JALGTT010000397.1 GCA_029821235.1 Candidatus Hebobacteria bacterium
CTACCTCCAGACCCACCAGCATCGGCTCCGCTATCCGCTCTTTGTGCAACAGGGCTGGCCGGTGGCCCCCGGGGTGGTGGAAGGAGCCTGCAAACACCTCATCGGCCTGCGCTTCAAGCGCAAAAGCACTCGCTGGACCAAAGCCGGCGCCCGCGCCGTGCTCCATCTCCGCCTCGATCAGCTCAATCACCGCTGGGAAGCCCGCTCCCAACACCTGCGTCAACAACTCCCCAAAGCCCCCTGACCAAAAGAAAAGGGTCACACCCGGCGCGAAAAGCGGACCGGCGCGGCCGGGGGTCCTACAGCCAGAGCCGCCGGCTCATGTTGCGCCGGTGGAGGGTGAGGGCGATGACCCAGAAGGCGACCGCGAACACGCACAGCATGGAAAGGGAGAGAGTCGGGGGGAAGCAGACTGGCTGACCGAACGCGGCGCGGAGCGCCTCGGTGGTGTAGGTGAGCGGGGAGAAGGCCGCGAGGTACTGGCCCCAGGCGGGCATCTGCGCCACCGGCAGGAAAACGCCGCTGAAGAAGATCATGGGGAGGCGCACGAGCAGCAGGTGGACCGGAGCGGAGATGATGAAGACGAGGCTGACGAGAGCCGGTATCAGGGAGACGCAGAGGCCGAACAGGAAGGCGGCCAGCGCGTCGCCTGCGAGGAGCATCTCCAGGGAGAGGGGCGCGGTGAGCAGGCGCTCGAGGGTGCGGGTGCGGGTCTCGAAGGGCAACACCGCCGGCGTCACGGCCGAGGAGGTGAAGAACAGGGACATGCCGACAAGCCCCGGCACCAGGCTCTCCGCGGGCAGGTTGCGCCCGATGGCGAAGGCGAGGAAGAGGAAGCCGGGGAAGAGCAGGCCGAAGATGACGACCGGGCCTTTGAGGTAGTAGACCCGCATGTCCTTCTTGGCGACCGCCCAGGTTCTGCGGATGGCACTCATTGCTTCACCTCGCGGGGCCGCGCGCCGCGGCCGGTGATGGAAAGGAACACTTCCTCCAGGCTCGGCCCCAGGGTGTTGAGGGACACGAGTTCGAGGCCCTGCCGCTGGGCGAGCAGCGCGATCTCGGTGGCGACCCGCCCGGGGTCGGAGGTGAAGAGGCGAAGTTTGTCCCCTTCTTTCTCCACATGGGTTACGCCGGGAATGCCGGACAGGGCCTCCGGCTCCACGGGGGAGGTGAAGGCCACCTGCACCGACTGGCTTTCCGCGAAATGGTTCTTCAGCGCCTCGGGGGTGTCCACGGCCGCCAGGCGGCCCTCGCTGATGATCGCCACCCGGTCGCAGAGCACGTTCGCCTCTTCCACGTTGTGGGTGGTGTAGAAGACGGTGACGCCGCTCTGCGCGAGGTCCTTGACCATCTGGTGGATGTTGCGGCGGCTCATCACGTCGAGGCCGGCGGTGGGCTCGTCCAGGAAGAGGATGTCGGGCTGGTGCAGCAATGCCATGGCGAGCATGAGCCGCTGTCTCATGCCCTTGGAGTAGGCCTTCGCGCGGTCCGCCCGCCTGTCCCAGAGCCCCAGGTCCCGCAGCAGTTTTTCCGCCCTCTCCTCGCGTGCGGTCTTCTTCATGTCGTAGAGTTCCCCGGCGAGCATCAGGTTCTGCCAGCCCGTCATCTCCAGATACGGGTTGGCCACCTCGGGGACGACGCCGATGTGCTCCTTCGCGCCCAGGGGATCCCTGGCCATGTCGTGGTCGAGCACGTGGGCGGTGCCCTCGCTCGGCGGGAGCACGCCGGTGAGGATCCTCTGAGTGGTGGTCTTGCCGGCCCCATTGGGTCCCAGGAAGCCGAAGAGTTCGCCGGCCGCCACCTCGAAGGCGATGTGGTCCACGGCCGTGCGCTCCCCGTAACGCCGGGTCAAGTTGTCCACGCGAATAATGGCGCTCATGCAGTTCGGCTCCCTATTTCGAGAACTGTAGCCAGATGCCGAGCGCTCTCCCCGACGATGCGGAAATCCGGCAGGCCCGCCTCGGTCGCAATGCGCCGGAAGGTCTTCGGGCTCCGCTTCTGCTCGAAGCGCGCCAGCGCCCCCGGGCCCTCTTCGGCCAGACCCTTCCGGCGGCGGCGCATGAATTCCTTGCGCGCCCATTCCGGGTAGGTGCTTCCCAGCCCTCCGCCGATCATCGCGCGGCCGCCGGGACGGAGGATGCGATACACCTCGCGAATGCCCTGGACCGTGTCCTGCCAGAAGAAGATGGACCCGCGACTCACCACGAGGTCCGCGGATTCGCTCGCCAGCGGCATCTGTTCCGCACGCCCCGCCAGCGCCCAGACGTCGAGCCCGCGGCTGGACTCCAG
>JALGTT010000038.1 GCA_029821235.1 Candidatus Hebobacteria bacterium
GACGGCATGAACTGACCGGCGCGCGGCCGGACTGGGCGAGGTTCTCAGAGGTCAGCAGAGGTTGCGGGCGGGTGGCTAGACCTGGTCTCCGCCTTCGCGGGCGAACTCCTCCAGTAGTTTCCGCTGCTTTCTGGAGAGGCGTTGTGGGGTGACCACCCGGACGGTGACGTAGAGCGAACCCCTCACTCCGGTCTCCGGGTCGGGCAGCCCGTGGCCGCGGAGCCGGAATCTCTCCCCGGTCTGGGTGCCGGCGGGGATGCGGACCTTTTCCCTTCCGTTGAGGGTGGCGATTTCCACCTCACCGCCCAGGGCGGCGACGGTGAAGGGGATGGGCACCTCACATGCGAGGTCTCTTCCCTGCCGGGCGAAGGTCTCGTGGGGCTCCACTCGCACCACCACGAACAGATCCCCCGGCGGTCCGCCTCGCTCCCCCGGCTCCCCCGCGCCCTCCACTCTCAGGGTGCCGCCGTCCTCGATCCCCGCGGGAATGGCGACCCGCGTCTCCACTCGGCCCGGCCTGAGCCCCATCCCCCGGCAGGCGGGACACGGATCCGCGACCGCGCGGCCCTCCCCCCCGCACCGCGCGCAGGTAGTGACGGTGGAGAGTTGGCCGAAGGGAGTGCGGGTGGTGTGCTGCACCTGGCCCGCGCCTCCGCAGGCGGGGCAGGTCGCCGGGGCGCGGCGGGACCGGCTTCCGGTGCCGTCGCACCGGTCACAGGGCAGGAGTTTCTCGACCGTGACCGTCTTCTCCGCCCCGACGGCGACCTCTTCGAGGGTGAGAGTCACGTCACATCTGAGGTCGGCCCCGCGGCGAGGCGAAGGGCGGCGGGGGCGCGGCTGGCCGAAGAAGGCATCGAAGAGTTCCCCGAAACCGGTGAGTTGGTCCCACAGGTCGCCGGCCATGATGCCGGACGGGCCGGCCTGGCCGAAGCGGTCGTACTGGGCGCGGCGTTCCGGATCGGAGAGGACCTCATAGGCGGCCGAGACCTCCTTGAACTTGGCCTCCGCCTCCGGGTCCGAGGGGTTCAAGTCGGGGTGGTACTTCCTTGCCAGTCTCCGGAAGGCGCGCCTGATCTCGGCCTGACTGGCATTGCGGTCTACGCCGAGGATCTCATAGTAGTCGCGGCGCTCCGGCATGGCGGAAGGAGGTCATTCCTCCTCTTCGGTTTCCGGTCCTCTGATGCGGACCGAGCCGCGTGCGATCTCGCCGATGGCGCGGTTGACGAGCGCGCCGTCGCTGGGCTCGAAGGTGCTGTCTATGCGCTCTTTGAGGTCGTGGGCGCGCCTGGCGACCCCCACCACCAGCGCGTAGCGGCCATACCTCTTCGCCAGTCTGTCCAGGATTCTGGTCTGCCGGCCGACGCCGGACCGATGACGCGTTCTCATGGTCTCACAACCTCTCAGGGGCATCTAATCCCGAATGTCGCCCTTGCCCGGACAAGTCCCGGAGCGGGGGCGGCCTCTGCCAGTTCGCCTTCCCCGGTGGTCTGCCGCGAGATTTCGTTCCTGCGCGCGGCAAAGCCTAATTATAGGGATCGCATCATCCCCTTGTCAACTTGTGCCCGCACCGCGCTCCGTATTCACCCCCGACCAGTCCAGCCCGAGTCGCTGCTGGAGCAGGGAGCGGACCGGTGCGAAGGTCATCCGGTGCGCGGGACACGGCCCCAGGGCGGAAAGGCACTCCAGGTGTCCGGGGGTGGCGTATCCCTTGTGCCGGTCGAACCCGTACTCCGGGTAGCGGGCGTGCAGGTCCTCCATGATGCGGTCTCGCGTCACTTTGGCGATGATGGAGGCGGCGGCGATAGAGGCGCAGAGGCGGTCGCCGTGCACGATGTTGCGCTGGGCCACCGGGCAGGCTGGCAGAGGACGCCCGTCCACCAGGGCCAGCGCCGGAATCGGCTCCAATTTCAGGATCGCCTCCCGCATGGCGCGGTGGGTGGCGCGCAGCACATTGATGCGGTCCACCGTCTTCGCGTCCATCACCGCGACTCCGATGGACAGCGCCTTGTCTTGAATCAGATCGAAGAGGCGCTCCCGCGCGGAGGCGGTGAGCGCCTTGGAATCGTTCAGCCCGGGCAGCCGACAGCGAGGGGGCAGAATCACCGCCGCTGCCACCACCGGCCCGGCCAGCGGGCCGCGCCCCGCCTCATCCACCCCCGCGATGGGGGAGATGCCCTCCGCGCGCAGTTTCCGTTCGACGCGCCACAAGCCCCGCATGGCCTTACCTCGATGGCGCCCGCTATGGACGCGCAGCGTGCTGTGCGGGCTGCGCCTCGGCCTCCGTCACCACCGATTCGCCCAGCAGCCGGAGATCGCGGTTGTCGCTGACCAGCCGGATGCGGTGGGGAGGCCAGAAGATGACCATCGCCTTCCCCAACACCCGTTCGGCCCGCAGATAGGGCTTGGGCTCCCCGGTCATCGGATCCGCCCACACATGGCTGTCCCGGCTGAGGTTGCGGTTGTCCCCCAGCACGAAGTAGCAGTCTTCCGGCACCTGGTAGCCCTCGGAGACGAGGTTGCCGAATTCGTCCGTGGGCCAGTCGTAGTTGGGGACGCGCGCGCCCGGCGGTTCCTGGATCAGGTGTCCGTTCACGAACACCCCCACTCCGGCAACGATGCGAATGCGGTCCCCGGGCAGCCCGATCAGCCGTTTCACGAAGTCCTTCTTCTGGTGGTCTTGGGGATCCTTGGCCTGGGGCGGGGCCTCGAACACGAGAATGTCTCCCCGCCGCGGCGGGTTCAGGCGGTAGATGAAGCGATTGACGAGGATGCGGTCTCCCTTGAGAAAGGTGGGCTCCATGGAGCCGGAGGGGATGAAGAACGCCTGCACCACGAAAGGCCGGATGATGATGAATACGAGCAGGAAGGCGATCAGGCCGGAGTCCAGCAGCTCGACCATGAACTTGCGCGCCGGCGCAGAGCGCCAGAGCCCCCAGACGATGCGCAGAAACACCAGAGCGGAGACGAGAGCGGCGATCTTCCAGGGGTTGTCGAGGTTCATGGCCGCAGAGCTTCCATCCGCCTCAGCGGCGACGGTCTTCCTTGATGCGGGCGGCGCGCCCGGAGCGCCCGCGCAGGTAGAACAACTTGGCCCGGCGCACCCGCCCTCTGCGGAGCACTTCGATCTTCTCCACCCGCGGGGAATGGGTGAAGAAGGTCCGCTCCACCCCGATGCCGTGGGTCACCCGACGGACGGTGAAAGTCTCCTTCACCCCGGAGTTGCGGCGGGCGATGACTACCCCCTGATAGGGCTGGCTGCGCTCCCGGCCGCCCTCGGTGACCCGTACGGTGACCCGCACCTGGTCGCCGGGGCCGAACTCGGGCACGTTCTTCTTCAGTTGCGCGTTCTCGATCTCAGCAATTACCATGGTCTCCTCCCAGAGGGGCGGACCGCCCATGCCCGCGAGGGTGGACTAAGAAAAGCCCGGCGGAAGGTCCGCCAGGGCGGAAAGGCACAACTCGAATCGGCGAGAATTATATCACACGGCCGGGCCGGGTGCAACCGGGGCGCTCGGCGCCCTCCGCCCAGGCCGAGAAGTCCGAGGAGCAGACATCGTCATGTCAGATGAGGACGAGGGAAAGGCAGCCCCTGTGTTGGTGGTGGGGTCGGTGGCCCTGGACAGCGTGCGCACGCCGTTCGGGGAGGTCGCGGAGGCGCTGGGCGGGGCCGCCAGCTATGCCTCCGTCGCCGCCAGTTTCTTCGCGCCTCCTCGCATCGTGGCGGTGGTGGGGCAGGATTTTCCGCAGGGGCATGTCGCCGCGCTCGCGGAGCGCGGGGTGGACCTCTCCGGCCTCCGGCGCTCCACCGGCCGCACCTTCCGCTGGACCGGGTACTACGAGTACGACTTGAACCAGGCCCACACTGTTTCCACAGAACTCAACGTGTTCGCCAACTTCCGCCCGGAACTTCCCGAGAACTACCGTCATTCCCCCTACGTCTTCCTGGCCAATATCGATCCCGTTCTCCAGTTGTATGTCCTGGATCAGGTGCGCCGCCCCAGATTGGTGGCCTGCGACACCATGAACTACTGGATAGAGAGCGCCCCGGACAAGGTGCGGGAGGTGCTGGCCCGGGTGGACGTAGCGCTGATGAACGACGCGGAGGCCCGACAACTCACCGGGGAGGCGAACTTGATCGCAGCCGCGCGCCGGGTGTTGGAGTACGGCCCCGGGGTGGTGATCGTGAAGAAGGGGGAGCACGGCGCGGTCATGCTGTCCGCGGACTCCTACTTCACGGCCCCCGGTTACCCGCTGGAGGAGGTCCGCGATCCCACCGGCGCGGGGGACACCTTCGCCGGGGCCCTGATGGGCTATCTCGCAAGGTGCGGTGAATGCGGCGACGGAGAGTTGCGCCGAGCCATCATCTGCGGCTCGGTGCTCGCCTCGTTCACGGTGGAGGATTTCTCGCTTCGCCGCCTCTTCCGGCTCACGCCGGAGGAGATTGCGGAACGGTACCATGAGATAATCCGCATCACGCGCTTCGATGCTCTGTAGGAGGGGAGAATGAGAAGACTGGTCATTGCCCTCGCGATGCTGGGGGCGATCGCGGTGCTGACGGTAGTGGTGACGAAGCGAGGAGAGACGCCCTCTTCCCGCACCCCCGAGAGCGCGGCCCCGCGCGAGACGTCGGACAGGGCGGCCGACGAGACGGCCGCGGAGCCGCTGTCGCAGCAGCACGACGCTTGCTCTGTCGCCACCGAGGATGGCTCCTCCATCGAGAAGGTGACCGTGGACAACCCCTTCGGCAGCGTGCGAGTTACGGGGGGCGATTCCGCGGTGTCGGTGACGAAGAGAATCTACCTCCCGGACGATGCCGGCCAGGAGGTCCTGCCGAAGAACTTGCCGGTGGAGGTGAGGAGCGAGACGACGCCAGAGGGCGAGTACAAGGTGGAGGTGGTGCCCATCGAGGACACGGACCTGCTCGATGTCATCGCCGTTGACCTGAAGGTGTCCGTTCCCGCGGCCACCCCCGTGGAGGTCACGGTCACCTCCGGCGAGGCGAGAGTGTCCGGCTTCGCGGCAAAGGTAACGGTCCACGGTCAGGCCGGGAAGGTGACCGTCAGCGACTGCTCCGGAGGGGTGACCGCCAGCACCACCGTGGGCGATGTGGAGATCGCCGATGCAGTGGGCGAGATCAAGGCCAACACGAGCAGCGGTGCGCTGTTCCTCGACAATGTAGAGGGCGAGATCACCGCCCGCACCATGAGCGGAATGGCGAACGTGGACGCCGAACGGGCCGACAAACTCATCGTGGGGAGCATGAACGGCTTGATTGACGTCAAGGTCAGGTCCCCCTTCTCCGGCCAGATGGAGGTGCGGAGCATGAGCGGGGACATCGTGGTCGCCATCCCCGCCTCCTCGAACTGCCGGGTCCGCACCGCCACCAACACCGGCCCCATCTCATGCACCCTGCCGCTTTCCGCAGTGGAGCGGGCGGGGCCGAACGTCAGCGGCCGGCTGGGCGGGGGAAAGGGATATGTCGAGGTGACCAACAACAGCGGCGCGATTGCGGTGAAGCCGCTGAAATAGCAGATGGCCGCGGCCGGCGGGACCGGTCGGGCTATGGCAAGCCCTCCAGTTGGGAGAGGGCCGGGGCCAGAGTCGCGGCGCGCTCGCCCTCCACGAAGGCCGCGAAGAACACAGATTCCCTGGTCTCCCTGGCTTCCTGGGCGGCCCCTCTGTTGGCGCCGAGGAAGTACCCGTCCCGGCCGAAGACGATGCCGTTGGTGGTGGACTCTCGGTCACAGGCGGCCATGACCGCCGCCTCACCCGCCGTTGGATTCTCGGCGATGATCCACTTCTCGGCCGCCAGCCAGGCTCCGAACTCATTCCTCATCCGCCGGGTTCGTTCATCATCGGAGCCTCTCAGCACCGCCTCCAGGTGGCTGCCCCCCAGAACCGGCCAGAGGTTGAAGCCGGCACCTATCCAGCCACTGGTGCCGCCCCGCCGGGTGGTCCTCACCACGATC
Source organism: Candidatus Hebobacteria bacterium (assembly GCA_029821235.1). Classification (GTDB taxonomy): domain Bacteria; phylum Armatimonadota; class Hebobacteria; order Hebobacterales; family Hebobacteraceae; genus S016-27. Next base: position 5,970 of record JALGTT010000038.1, read on the forward strand.
GCCAGAATGCTGCTACCCGGGGCGAGCAGATAGTCCAGAGAGAGCGTGTCCCAGCGGCCGCGCTCCTGTTTCGGGGAGCACGAGACCCGCACCCCTCGCCAGACCATTCCCTGCCCGCCGGTGCGCACGATCTCCCGTGCCTTGAACCTCTCCCTCGAAAGGCCCCGTCCCACCGATCCGAGTTGTGGGCAGATGCCGCCAAACCAGGGATTCTCGTAGGCCAGGGGACGGGCCTGCGGATAGGCGGAACGCAGCAGTTCCTCGACTCCTCGCTTGAGCGAGACCGCCGAGCCGGAGAAGGCGGGGGCCACCGTGAGCGCGAGCACCCCGTTGGTCACCACGAACAACTCACCCCGCTCTCCGGTGCGGGTCACCGCCACCCGCTTTCTGGAGTCCCCGATCACCACCACCGGTTGCCGCTGGTGGTAGGTGGCGCGGTCGAGCCGAGCGGTCACCTCCATCAAGTAGGCGCCCTCTTTGGCGGAGGAGGAACGGGTGATGGTCGCGGGCCGGCGGGCCGGGTTCTTCTCACACACGCGGTGGAACCGAAGGCGGCTCGGCCGGACGCGGATTTCATCCGGGGAGGAGAGATGAAGCACGCCGTCGAGCTCCAGCCGGCCCACCGCGTCAACCACCAGCTCGACCTCGCGCTGCCGTTGGTGCAGCACCGGGATTCGGGGACGGAATCCGAATTCCAAGGCCCTCCGCGTGCTGGGGGGCCGTTGGTGGCGGTCCACCCGCGGGCCGAAGATCTGTTGCCACCAGCGGCGGACGGTGGTGTAGTCACCATCTCCGACGAAGACATATACCGGTCCCGGGCCGGTTGACTGCCCTGGCTCGGCCGGCGGAAACGCGCGCTCCAGGCTGGTTCCACGGTCCCAGGCCCCCGCGCGGTGGGCGCTGTCCCAGACCACTCCGATGGTGACGCCATCGCGGTCCTCGCTGGCCCACCATCCCTCCGGCCAGTCCTCTTTCCGCTCGCCCAAGCGGTGATCGCCAAGGGAGCGGCCGAAGGTCCAGTGCTCGTCTCTCACTATTCCCTTGTGGGTGGGCGCAACGATGTGACCGCCACGTGCATTGGAATGCACGCTCAAGCGCAGGCGCCCCCGAATCGGCTTGTTCATCCCGTTGATCAGTGTGTCTCGGATCTCGATCAAGGGGAGGTCGGAGAGGGTGATGCGCCGCTCCAGCCACAGTCCGGAGTGGATGATTGACTCGGTTCTCAGCACCGCGGTGAGGCGTCCCTCCTCTCGCTCCAGCACGGCCTGGCATCTGGTGTCGAAGAACTCCTCCCAGGAGAACGGAGGTCCCAGTTGAGGCGCGCCGATGCCGGCGATTTCCCAGCGGTTGCGCACCTTGTCCGTTACCTCGGCCCATCCCCCTTGGCGGTGGATGGTCAGCCGCAGGGCGGCCGATTCGAGCACCACCAGATCGTCCTCCATGTGGCCGACCAGTTCGCCGGGGGACAGGACGTGCGGATAGAGGTCGGCCGCCTTCGGTCGGACGACGCGCTTGTCCACCACCGCCTCCGACTTCACATGCAGGCGGACCGGGCCCGACCGAGGTGCGGTGAGCGTAAGCGGGGCCTCCGCGGACTTCCTCGCGGGCACCCTCACCTCCACGCGGCTTCGGTCCAGGCGGGCTCCGGCGGCGCTGACCCTCAGCTTCGCGGTGGCCGGGCGGTTCATTTCGTTGAAGACCTGGACCACCACACGCTCCGGGCGGCCGGGCCGGAGTCCCATGCCGCCGGCGTCGAGGGCGAAGTGAAGGGCCTGTTGGGGCATGAAACCGGCGGCCAGAGAGAGAGGCGCACCGTTTATGAGGAGGTCGGTGTGAATAACGGCGGCGCGGGGCTCCCGCTCTTTCTCCTCGATCTCCGGGGAGACCGTGAACTCCGCCTCGGCCTGGAAGCGGCGCTTCACGGTCACGATTTCCTTGTGGTCGAGTTCCACGCCCTCGTCTCCGCGGGCGATGAGCACCACCTCCAGGGGCTGGTCGGCCCGGTGGTTCACCACCCGCCAGCGGATGCGTTGGGGGAGGCCGGCCACCAGCTTCTCGTCCTCCAGAAAACATCCCACCAGGAGGTCATTGGTCTCGATCTCCACCAGCCCCCAGGACTGGCGATTATAGACCATGCGCAGGCGGTCCCCGTCCTCCTCCCACAGGTATTCGTAGGCCCGCACCTTGCCGCGCTTGTGCTCGTCCGGGGCGAGGGAGAGATCGCGCTTCATGGTGCGATACCAATCGTGTTTGCGGAAGTAGGGCTGGGCGAGAGGGTGCCGGCGCGCTCCGGGGGTGAAGTTCTGCATGTAGACTCCCCAGGGGCCGGACTCGGGCGACCACATGAATCCCGACTTCTTGTACAGGGGCACCGCCTTCATGTTGCCGGGCCAGGTGTGCAAATCGAGGCGGGGCAGACCCAACTCGTGAACGCGCTCCAATCCGGCGAGTAGCACGGCCTTGCCGAACCCCCGGCCTAGGTAGTCGGGGTGAGCGGTGAGGAGGGAGACGTAGGCGTGATTGCGATCGGTGGGCTTGGCGTAGAGGGCGCAGTAGGCCGCCATCTCGTCGCCGACTTCGGCCACGAAGGCCCCCAGCAGCCGGGTCTCCCTCACCTGCCTCTCCGCTTCCTCCGGGGTCTTGGGATCCCACGGGCCGCCCGGCCAGGCGCGCCCGGTCTCGTTGAAGAACCGGGCCAGGCGTTCGGCGTCCCCGCGGCGCCATTCTCTGGTCAGATCTCGCACAGGTGCGGACATCCAGTCCCTCTCTGAAACTGCTGCCCGTCGCAGGCAAAACAACAGGCCGTGGGCGTTGGGCCGCCCACGGCTCTGCTATCAGGACTAAGAGAGCGAACGCTGTTGGTCAGGTGCGCTCCCAGAGAGTGAGCTGGTCCGCGTTCTTGGTTGGCCGTCGCACCTCGCGCTCCCTCTCTGGATTCCGCGCCTTTGGGCGCGGTATGGCCATGGCAGCAGGGGGTGTGGGAAGCGTCAAGTGAGCGGGGTG
>JALGTT010000398.1 GCA_029821235.1 Candidatus Hebobacteria bacterium
GCTGGACAACGCGGACGGGATGCTCGCCCGGGAGAATCAGGCGAGCAGTTGGAACTACGATGTCACCAGCAAGTACGATCCGCTGCTGGACGAGGGAAGGAAGATCCGCCTCCAGCAGGGGTGGGAGATTCACCCGAATCTCGCCTACGGCCTCACTTACGCGTGCAGCCCCGCGCCGACGCGGCCGAACACGGTGCGGGGCACCGAACTCACCGACGGAGGGTTCGGCCAGCCGCGCAATGAGATGGACGACGCCTGGGTGGGCTGGCAGGGCACACCGGTGACGGTGACGTTCACTCTCTCCCCGGCGCGCGATGTGAGCGGGGTGGCGGTGAGCCTGCTGACGAAGGAGGCGGCGGGAGTCCTGCTTCCGGCCTCGGGCTCGGTCACCCTGGTCGGGAGCGCGGGCGAGTTCACCGCGCCGCTGCGGATGGATCACCTGCGCGACGACCCCGCCGGCGGCAGGAAGTACGTGTACGCGATGGACCTCGACCAGGCGGAGGTGAGTCGGGTGGTCCTGCGGCTCTATCCGCGCTCGCCGGAGGCGTGGATCTGCTGCGACGAGGCGGCGGTGTATGACGCATCGAGCACCGCGGACTGGATGAAGACGACGTTCACCGGCCTGCTTGGCGACGAGATCACCCAGCAGGCGACGGACCGGGGCGTGATCCGGCTCGGCCAGGTGCGGGACATGAGCAAGTTGCTCGCCGACCGGTATGTGGAGATGTTCGACCACTACGAAAACCAGCCGATAGAGGGGATCGTCGAGGACCTGCTCACCAACCCGAAGTACGAGGCCGGGCTGGAGGAGGAGGATTACGCGCTGGACGCCACCGGGTTCGTGATGCCGAAGTGGACAGAGCAGAACGCGAGCGTGCTGGACGCCTGCGCGCAGTTGGCGAAGATGATCGGGTGGTCGTTCGAGGCGGACGACGAGGGAGTGTTCCGGCTGCACGACCTGGAGTGGGAGACGCAGAGCGCGGAGGAGACCTATGTCGCCGACCGGGACCTGCTGGGCTGGTCGGCCTCGGTGTCCGGCATCAACCTGCGCAATCGGATCGTGGTGAAGAGCCGGGACGCGCGCAATCACGACATCGTGGCGATGGTGGAGGATGCGGAGAGCATCGCGCGCTACGGCCCGCGCCTGTTCACTCTCTTCGAGCCGACGATGCGGACCGCACCCCTGGCGCGGCGGCTCGCGAACGCCATCCGCCGGGACTACAGTTGGGTGCAGCCCAGCGGAGTGGGGGTGGCGGCCGGGGATGTGTTCATGCGCCCCGGGAGAGTGGTGACGGTGGTGCACAGCGGATGCACCCACGCGGGCCCGGAGCAGCTCTACCGGGTGGAGGCGGTGGTCCACCGACAGACCGGGCACCGGCACGGGCAGCATACGATGACCCTGGAACTACGGGGGTATCGCCACCGCGTTCCCTCCGCCCCGGACAGCCTCACCGCAGAGGCGCTGGACGGCGCGGTGTCGCTGAATTGGGCCGAGCAGCCGGAGGAGCCCGCCGTGGTGGGGTATCGGGTGTTCCAGTCTGACACGGTGGCGGGAAGGCAGACGTACTGGTTCAAGGTGGCGGGGTACACGAGCGGGGATGTGCTGGGCGAGATGGCGGGGCCGGTGCCGTGCGCGCCTCAAAGCGGCGGGGGCGTCACGGACGCGCAGGCGGCCTGGCAGCCGCAGAGCCTCAGCGTGTCCCTGATCTCAGTGTGGGGCGCGCGTCGCCCGAAGTTGACCTGGCTCCCCGGGCTGCCGGGCGCGATCGGCACCTGCTACAACATCTATCGTTCGCAGGTGAGCACCGGGCCGTTCTCCCTCATCGCCACCCACACCCAGCCGGGCACGCTGGCAGTGGTGTGGCTGGACTACGGAGCGGTGGGCTGTCACGGCGACCTCTATTACGAGGTCACCTACTACGACCCGATGACCGGGTTCGAGAGCATACCCAGTTGGACCGCGGTGGTGAGTCTGGCGTAGGCCTGTGGGGCGGGGTGTGGTGCGGGCCGGTCTGTAGGGCGGGCAGCCCGCTCTCCGAAGCCTCGTGCGAAGGAGAGTCCCAAGCCCGCCAGAGGCTGGCATAGGAATGCCAGCCCTACAGTGCGTCGCCTGCGGCGGAGTCCTACACAGGGCAGCTGCGTTGCACAGGCAGGGTGCCTGTGCCACTGAGAGGCGGCGGGCGTAGGCACGCCCGCCCTACAACGGGGTGGTGCTGTAGGGCGGGGATACCAATGCCCGCCAAATCACGTGGCTTGGCCCAGCCACCGTGTGCACAGGCTCCGCCTGCGTGGCGGGCAAAGGTG
>JALGTT010000399.1 GCA_029821235.1 Candidatus Hebobacteria bacterium
GTCGGCCAACATCCTCTTCCGGCTCACCGAACTGGTGACCGAATTGGGCCTCAGCCTCTGGGTGGCCAGCGAACTCTTCCTTCTCTGGCTGCCCGGCTTCGTGGTGCTCACCTTTCCGCTGGCCACCTTGGTGGCCATCCTCATCACCTTCGGGCGCCTCAGCGGAGACAGCGAACTGGTGGCGATGCACGCCGCCGGGGTGAGTTTCCGCCGCCTGGTGGCGCCGGTGATCGGCGTGGGGCTGGCGGTCTCTCTGGTAACCGTAGCCATGAACGAACTGCTGGTGCCGGTCTGCAACCGGCGGGCGGAGGAGATAGTGCGCGCCGCGAACGAGCGCGCGGGCAAGGCCGGCCAGCGCAGCATCTACCTCAAAGAGATGAGCGGCGGGAAGGTGTCCCGGCTCATCTACGCCGACCGCTTGAACGTGTCCACCGGCGAGATGACCAACCCCACCATCACCTGGTTCGAGAACGGCCGGCCCGTCCTGGTCACCGTGGCCGAGCGCGGGAAATGGCAGGACAAGGGCTGGCAGTTGTTCAACGTGGTCAACTACCCGCTGGACGCGGACTGGCCCACCCGCACCCGTCACCGCAGTTGGCGGGCCGAATTCCCCACCAGCCCCCGCGAACTGGCCCAGCGCACCCTCCACCACAAGTTCTCCATCCCCTTCGCCTGCCTGGTGTTCGCGCTGGTGGCCCCCGCCCTCGGCGTGAAATCACACCGCGGCAGTTCCTCCATCGGCCTGGGGCTGGCCATCCTCGTCGGCTTCGCCTACTACGTCCTCTGGAACTACCTCGCCATCGTCGCCCGCCAGGGCGGAGGAATAAACCCCTTCTGGGCCGCCTGGCTCCCCAACCTCATCACCGGCCTCGTGGGGGTCGTACTCATTATGCGGGTGAGGCGGTAATGGCGGGCGGCCAGATATCGCAGGTAGCTTCCGCGGCCAATATTGAATGACCCGGGAGACAGTTGCTTCAGTTCTGCGTTGTGTCTCCTGTATGGGAAGGCGAAGCAGATGGACATATCCCGGAAGAGTCGCTGGCAGGTCCGCACCGCGGGCGCGAGGTCCGTGTCACCAGTCACAATCACCACGAAATTTGCCGCGTTTGCATGGCAGATTTCAAAGAGTTGCGCGGCAATCGCAACATCGGTCTCCTTCTCTTCATATCTAATACTAGTTCGGTGACAGAGCGGACACTTGGCTGTCTTCTTCTTGAAGCGACCGAGATGCACCTGAATGCCGGATGACTGCAAGCATCTCATGTACAAGGCGTGCCGATGTTGAGCGCCCTTGGTGCGGTGAGTGGGAGTTGCCGAGAAGTAATGAATGGCCTCTGTAACCACTCTTCCGTCTGCTTGCCTGCCGACTATGTGCAGGTAGCTGGAGCAGAGGCCGTGCAGGTCGAGCCACTTGACACAGGGGCCGTCGGTGTCTTCCTGGGCCTGCACCAGGGAGTGGTACAGATTGAATCCGTCGACGAGGAAAATGACCCGGTTCACGGGGCCATTATAAGCAAAAAAGCCCTCGGATCGCAATCCGAGGGGGACTGTTGCGCCGTAGCGCAACAGTGAGGAGTACATGTAGTATATGCCACAATACGTCCCAGGTCAAGGCTTCTTGATTCCGCGAGGTTCACATTTCCGTAAGGGTCTTACCGGGCTGAGGATGGGCGTTGAGCGGCTTCAGGCCGAGGAAAGCGGACTTCCTGCAGGCAGACTACTTGCCGAAGTCCGCGCGGCGAGCCCCGCGTCCGTTCCTTCGCGCAACGAAACCTGGGCAACCGTCAGCGCACGGAGATATTGAGAATATCCTTGCGCCGTAGTATGATTCAAGTGGATGTCCGACGCACTTGAGGAGTGGACACCTGACAGGGGACGAACTCATACGCATACTCAAGAGAGGTGGCTGGCAAGTGGTAAGGCATCGAGGGTCACATTGGCGTCTCGAAAACCCCCAGCGCCCCCGTAACGCGGTCACTGTCGCGGTCCACACTGGTCGAGACATTCCAGAGGGTACGTTGCGCGCCATCCTGCGTCGCGCAGGCCTATCGCGCCACGAGTTCGATGCCCTCAAGAGGCGATGACATGGAATACAACGTCATTCTGACCCCTGAACCCGAGGGCGGCTTCACCGTTACCATACCGGCGTTCCCGGAGTACGTGGGTTTCGCCCTCACCGAGGAAGAGGCCATCGCGCTCGCCCGCGAAGGAATCGCCTTCGAGATCGAACGCCTGCGAGACCAGGGACAGGCGCCTCCCGTTGACTCGGGGCCTCCGAAGGTACTGGTGGTTGCCGCCTGAGGATGTCCCTTATTTCCGAGGTGGAGTGTCAGCGGCCTTCGGCTTCTGAAACACCATCACGAACTCGTGGGCCTTGTTGACCCGGAAGACGTACGGGTAGCCGAGCCGCGCCAAGTCCGCGTGGAACGGATAGAACTGATTGCGCTTCCGCAGGTCCATCACCACCACCACGCAATAGGCCCCCGGGCGCAGCGCCGCCTTCACCTTGCGGAAGACCGCCATCAGCGCGCGCAGGAACTGGTCGTAGTCGTCTATCCGGCCGAGGTCCGCGGGGTCATCGCCGTAGTTCCTCACCGCCTTGCGGTCCGCAGACCGCCGCCGGGTGAGGATATTCCAGTAGGGCGGAGAGGTCACCACCAGGTCCGCGGAGGCGCGCTTCACGTGTTTGCCGATGTCCAGCGCATCCGCGCAGATCACCCGGCTTCTTGCGGGACCTGTGCGCCCGCTCCCGGCAGCCTTCTCCAACGCCTCCAGCCGCTGCCTCGCCTTCTCCACATACTTCGGGTTGATGTCCAGCCCCACGCCCTCCCGCCCCAGTTCGCATGCCGCCAGCACCGTGGACCCCAGCCCGCAGAACGGATCCACCACCAGCG